>NZ_JBHWYX010000013.1:0-172722 GCF_042728795.1 Streptomyces sp. NPDC060184 | reverse complement strand
CACGCCGCCCGGCCGTCCGCGGCCGCTGAACCGGACCGCGAGCGCGGTCCGGCCCGCCGGGACGAACCGGCGGGCCGGACCTCCTCCGTCCTCGCTCCGTGAACGGTTCACGCGCCCACGAGAGGCCTGTCTCAGCTGGTGCTGCCGGTCAGGGCGATGCTCTGCAGGGTGCCGCTGAAACCGGAGACCTGCTCGGTCGCGTCCCACTTCCCGTCGGCGTGGCGCACGGTGTGCTTGATCTTTCCGTCCGCGGTGACGACGGCGGTCTGGAGTTCACCGTTGACCACCGTGGCGTCGACACCGGTGGTGATGTCGCGTCCGAGTTCGTCGCCCAGGTCGCCGAACTTGCTCCACGTACCGTCCGCCTTGCGGATGGCGTGCTTCTTCTCCCCCGTGACGCTGGTGATCACGATCTGGAGGTCGCCCGCGACGCTGGCGAAGGACATGCCGTTGACCTTGGCCGTCAGGCCGGTCGAGAGTCCGCTGACGGAGCCCCAGTCGGTGCTCCAGGTCCCGTCCGACTTGCGGATGCCGTGGTAGGCCTTGCCGTCGGCGGTGACGCCGACCTGCGTCTCGCCGCCGGAGGTATGGGCGACGGTCACCTGGGTGGCGTTGCCGAGGACGCCGAGCTTCGCGCTGACGTCGCCCCACTTCGACCAGACCTCGTCGGCGTCCTGGGTCGCGTGGTAGACGCGCCCGCCGGCCAGGCCGACGAGTGCGAGGCCGGTACCGGTGGAGGTGACAGCGATCCGCGTGAGGCCGGGCTTGTCGCCGAGTTCGGAGGTCAGGTCGCGGAAGGCGTCCCAGCCACCGGTGGCACGCCGGTTGGCCTCGTAGAGGTGGCCGTCGCCGCCGACGGCGAAGACGTAGTTCTTGCCCTTGATGGCGGCGTCCGCCGCGTACCCGATGTCCTGGATGGTGCCGGCGACGTTCTGCACGTTGCCGAAACCGGTCCAGTCGCCGTTGCTGTCGCGCATGGAGTGGTAGAGACCCGTGGAGGTCTTGGTGAGCATCTGCATGTACCAGACGTTCAGGGTAGAGGCGGTGTTCTCCGTGATCCAGGCCCGGATGTCGTCCACCCGTGAGGCGACCGCGCCGGTGCGGGTCTCGTCCGTTCCGAGACAGCCTCCCTGCCACGAGGTGCTGGCTATCGCGGCGAGTTCGGGCCGGCCGTTCACCTCGCGGAAGACGGGCGAGCCGGTGTCTCCCTTGCAGATGGGGGTGCCGTCGATGTCGACGCTGGTGGTCCCGACGGTCCCGACGGTGAGCGCGCCCGAGTGGAGGGTGTCGGGGACCCAGGTGTCCTTGGTCCGCCCGTACCCGGCGCTCTTCAGGGCCTCGCCCGCGGTGGGCGCGGTACTCGCGGGGTGCAGGAAGGAGGGGCCGGAGACCGGGCTGGCCAGCTTGGCCAGAACGAGGTCACGGTCGGTACGGGGAATCAGCTCCGTGATCTCCCGCACCTGGCCCGCGGTGCCGGTCAGGTCGGTACGTCCGATGGTGGCGGTGGACTTGAGCGCGGGCGCACCGGCCACCAGCGAGGTGGGCTGAGTGGGGTTGTCGACGAAGCAGCTCGAAGCGGTGATCATCCACTGGTTGTTGATGAGCGTGCCCGAACAGGAGCGCTCGCCGCCGACGTCGATCTTCGCGGTGAAGGTGTACATACCGCTGGTCGCGGCGTCACCGTCCATGGCCTGTGCCGGAGTGCCCAGGAGGGTGCCGGCCGAGACCGTCGCGGTGAGCAGCGCGGTGGCCCACGCGGTCCGTGAACGCGTGTCAGACATGACTGTTCCTAACAGGTCGAGTGGATCAGGGGCGGGTGTTGGCGCGCCGGCGGTTTACCGGACTGCTGCCCTCGGCTCGACGCTTCCGGAGAAAGCTCCTGACCGATGCGGTTCCGAGGGAGGCAGGATCAGCCTGTGACGCGGATCTCGACGAGTACTGACTGCACCCCGCCGACCGATCCTTCGCCGACCGGTTCGAAGCCGTCCTCCGCCACGTCCACCGTTGTGGTCTTCCCCGACGCGGTGAGATCGGCGCTGATGGGGTGGTCGGCTGCCTCGAGCGCGAAGACGCGCGGGAGCTGCATGGTCAGGTACCCGGTCGCTCCGGAGGCAACGAAGCAGTAGGTTCCCTGCCGCGTGGCTTCCGCATCCGCCACGGTGAGAACCCTGATCTGGTCGGCCGTTGCATCGCAGTCGGCGAGGAGGATGTGTCCGTCGCCCTTCTTCAGCTGGATGCCCTCCTCCGACAACACCGCGTCAGCATTCGGGTAGGAGAAATCCTCAACTGCGGGAGGAGGGGTGTCGGCGGTGACTGCGGTCGTTGCCGACGGCGACGTAAGGCTGTCGGCGGAGGCGGCCCAAGCCAGTCCGCTCCATGCCAGTGTCACTCCTATCGCGCCGGATACCAGCAGTCTGCGAGCACGAAAAACCATGGCGGCACCTTTTCTTCGAGATGAGGAGACTTCGAGTCGTCGAACGCCTAGCAGGATGTTTATTCACGAGTTCCTGGCCATAGGCGTGGCAAGAGTATGCAAATTTCCGGGCCTGTGTGGGTCGATTTTCTCGCCTGCCACATCATGGTCGGTCAAATGGTTGTGTTCGCCGCCCGGCCAAGGCCCCGAGTGTTGGACGTGATCTCAGTCCTGCACTGTTCTCGATCATGGAGACTTTGTGGAGGCTACACGTACGCGAAGTGGCCGTCAATGAAATTCTGAGGTGCCGGTCATTCTCTGCAAGGGTGCTGAGAGTGCGACAAATCGGGTGGCTGGATTACTGGGTGTAGTTTCAGGCGGGTGGCAACTCGGGGGAAATCTCGCAATCGTTGCCGACGGACCCATGTGTCGCCATCCGGCCATTCTGGCCAGGTGCAGGTGAAGTATTCGCGAAACGGTGCATAGTGCAATGCTGGCGTCCGGTGTGTACGGGGGTGGCGCCCATGGACACCTCCTTCGTCCGGCACATTCGTGCCCCGGGACCCTGGATTCCGTCCTGTGTCGACGCGGTTGTTCCTGGTGCTGACCGGCCGTCGGTATCGAAAGGCGTGGGCCGAGGTGGTGGCCGGATGGACCGGACAATTTTTCTGAACTCACCGCATCGTCGGCGGATGCGGACAGTGAAATTTGGCCAGGCTTCGAAAATTCCTCGTAAGTGCGGTCTCGGAGTGTCTATGCTCAACCAGTCCTGGGGGTGATGGGTTGCTTTCGTGCATCTGGGCGTCAGGCGCTACCGATATTGGTCCGAGGGGTCGTCTGGTGGATGCATGTGCAATCCGGTATGCGGGTTTCGTGTGGTGGGTGACGCGCTCGTGGCAGGCGCTTTCGAGCTGTCTGTCCACAATGCGGTGTACGTGGGCTTCCAAGGGATGTCCCATTTCCTGTGCTTCTTTGTGCCCTGGGCGGTAGTTTCCGAAATGAATCACGATGTGATAGGTGCGTCTTGCGAAAGAAACCAGGCATGAAGGACAGGGCCGGAGCGGGGTGGCCGTTCCGCGCGGTACGGACAGTGTCGGTGGCGACGGTGTCGCTGGCACTCGCGGCGGGATTGCTCGGCTTCGCACCGAGCGCCTCGGCGACCGCGGATGCCGACTCGGCCTACTCCGACGCCTACATTCCCCTGACGTCACGGGGCAAAGTCGTCGAGTTGTGGAAGTCCGGCGGTCCCGGACTCAAGGCGGCTGCCGAGGTCGCTCTCACCGGCAGCCCCGAGCAGGTCCGTCACTTCCTCGACGACGTGGCCGAAGACGTCTCCTATCAGGACAGCAGGGTTTCCGCGGCCCAGATCGCGGGGCTGGGCGGCCAAGTTCTTCAGGACGCGGCGCGCGAGGCGCTCTCCGGGACGCAGGCTGACCTGCAGGTGTTCCTGGAGACGGGCTGGAAGGCCCCCTTCGAGCAGGACCAGCGGGTGCGCGCCGCCCAGGTCATCGATGCTGGGGGCCCCAACATCCAGGCGGCCGGCCGTACCGCTCTCAACGGGACGGCCGAGGACGTGGCCAAGTTCCTTGACGACACCCAGTACAGCTGGCGCAGACAGGACGAGCGTGTCCAGGCGGCGCAGATCGTCAGCGCAGGAGGGACCAACGTACGCGCGGCCGGCCGGCTCGCGCTGAGCAGCACCGCCGACGACATCACCGAATTCATTGAAGTCGGCCAGTATGTGGCCCGCTCCCGCGACGAGGAACAGGCCACCGTGGCCGAACTCGCCGCCCAGGCCACTCTCGCGGGTAAGCGGGCGGCCGCGGAGACCGTAGCCGCCAAGGACGCTTCCGCGCGCGCGGTTTCCGCTGCCAAGCTGGCCAAGGAGGCCGCGCAGAAGGCCGCCGCGGAGACGGAGGCCGCCCAAGGCGACGCGCTGCACGCCGCGTCCTCGGCGGCAAGGGCCGCCTCGGCCGCGAAGCAGGCCGCCACAGCGGCGCAGGAGGCCATCGACGCCGCCCGCGCCGCGAACAACTCGGCCCGCATCGCAGCCAATGCCGCGGCCCAAGCGGCCTCCGCCGCCGCTGGCGCCGCGCAAGCCGCTTCTCGCGCACGTAGCGCGGCCGCCGACGCGGCGTCCGACGCGGGCAAGGCTGCAGACGCGCGCAAAGCCGCCGAGGATGCACGGACAGCAGCCAAGGGAGCCCGGCTCGCCGCTGACGCCTCCGAGCAGGCCGGCGTCGCGGCGACGGCCGCGATCGAAGCGGCGCAGGCCGCCCTGAGCGCGGGCGGCAACGCCAATGCCGCCGCCGACGCGGCCACACAGGCCGACGCATACGCCAACGCTGCTGGGGTGCACTCCGGCGAGGCCGCCAACGCAGCCGCCGCGACACGCCGCCACGCGGCGGAGGCCAACCGGGCCGCCGCCGCCGCTGAGGGGCTGGCCCGTAAGGCCGCGCAGGCCGCCGCCGAGTCACGCGACGCCGCCAACTCCGCCGCCGACCATGCGGAGAAGGCAGCCGCCGCCGCCGACGAGGCAGCCGATCACGCAGGGGACGCCGCCACCGCGGCGACGAAGTCCACCGCACATGCCGCAGCCGCCAAGGAAGCAGCGGACGTGGCGGTCGCCGCTGTCGGCAAGGCGAAGGACACACAGGCCCTCGCCCGCCAGATCGAAGCCGAGGAACTGACGGCCCGGACCAACCAGGGAATCGAGGAAGCCAGGACCCTGAAGGCCGAGGAGGAGCAGCGAGACGCCGAGGCGGACGCACAGGCGCAGGAATCCGTTGTCTTCGAGACGGAGATGACACGTCTGTCGGCCGAAGCTGACGCCCCGGACACGGAGTCCGCAGCCGTGGCCGCCGAGGGACGCGAGGCCGCCCTGCTCGCGATGAAGAGCCGGGGCGCCTGGAGCGTGGCCGCAGCCGAGCACGCTCTGTCAGGCAGCGACGCGGAGGTCCTCACCTATCTGCGTACCGGTTGGGTACGGGCGGCTCAGGAAGACGAACGGACCGCCGTCCACACCCTCGCCATCGACAGCGCACTGGGATCGGTCCGTGAGGCCGCGGCCACCGCACTCGACGGTACGCCCGAACAAGTGTCGTTCTTCTTGAAGCAGGGGCAGTACCAGGTCGCCGGCGAGGACTTGCGGGTGTACATCGCGCAGATCGTCTCCGCAGGGGGGCCGGTGGTCGGCGAGCGCGGACGCGCCGCGCTGGACACCGAGGACGTCCAGGCGTATCGGGCCTTCATCACCACCGGGCAGTACGCAGCCCGCGCCGAGGACGAGCGGGTCCGAGCGGCTCAGTTGATCGACCTCGGCGGCCCCGAACTGAAGTCCGCCGCCCGCGTCGCGCTGGAGGGGCCGACCGGTCTCCTGCACACCTTCATCGTCTCCGGTCAGTACACCGCGGTGCGCAAGGACGAACTTGCCGCCACTCACGTCGCGCAGGTCCAGCAGATCATCCTGCAGGCGGCCAAGACAGCGGCGACCGCTCAGAAGAACGCGGCGGAGGCGGGCAAGGCCGCCGCTACGGCGCGGAAGGCCGCGGCCGAGGCTGCGGCATACGCCCAGCAGGCGCAGGCATCCGCCACCGAGGCCAGTGGCTACGCCGAGCAGGCCGCCCAGTCGGCGAAGGACGCCGAGACGTCCGCGTCACGGGCTGCCGCGTCGGCGAGTTCCGCTCGGGACGCCGCGAACTCGGCGGACAAAGCAGCGGAGCGCGCCGCTGTCTCGGCGGTCGACGCTTCCGAGTCCGCGGGTCTGGCCAAGCGCTACGCGGGCAATGCCTGGCTGCACGCGAACGCGGCGGCCGACTCGTCGCATGAGGCGGGGGAGGACGCGACCGCTGCCAAGAAGGCGTTCGCCGACACGGTCGACATCATCGCGGCCAAGGCCGCTGCCGAGGAGGAAGCCCGGCGACAGGCGGCACTGGCCGCCGCTGATCCGGGCAAGCAGGCGCGTGACCTGTACCGCTGCGGAATCCTGGGCTGCGAGGCGATCGAGAACCCCGGCCGTTGGTGCCAGCACAACGAGGTCTACTGCGACATCCTCTCCAGAGGGCCGGCCATCAACGAGGCTGCCACCCAGGCATGGGAGTTCGAGAAGGACGTCCTCGGCCTCGGCTCGTTGGAGGACTGCGCCAACTACGATGTGATGGCCTGCCTACAGCTTGGGCAGGACACGCTCCTCAACACCAAGCTCAAGATGCTTGCCCGTACGGCCGACGCGCTGGCCGACCTGATGCGGGTATCGAAGTGCACCGAGTGCTTCCTCGCCGGAACCCAGGTTCTGATGGCCGACTCCTCACGAAAGGCCATTGAGGACGTCTGGGTGGGCGACGAGGTCGTCGCGACCGACCCGCTCACCGGGGAGACTGGTGGGCGTCGGGTCACGCGCCGGATCGTGACCGAGGACGACAAGAAGTTCAACGAACTGACGATTGCCGGCCCCGACGGCCGGGAGAAGCTCACCGCGACGTACGCGCACCCCTTCTGGAGCCCGTCGGAACACGCCTGGACGGCGGCGAGCGAGCTGACTCCTGGCACCACTCTGCTCAGCAGTGACCACAGCACGGTGAAGGTGATCGCCAACCGGGCCTTCGAGCGGTCGGCCCGCACGTACAACCTCACCGTCAGCGGTCTCCATACGTACTACGTGCTGGCGGGCGACGTGCCGGTACTGGTCCACAACAGTTCCTGCGGGGGTATCGCCCTTGGACTCAGTCAGTTGGACGACGATCCCATGGTCCTGCTGGAGTTCGCGGATTCGACAGGGACGAAGTCGTACCACGACTGGCCCTCGATGGGCGATAGGTGGGTAGAGGAGTTCAAGGGCTACGTCACCGATGGAACCACGGAGATACACTTCAATCTCTCCGGTATCGACAACCCCAGGGAAGCCGCCCGGATGGGTGCCGGTAGCGACCCGATCATGGACGGACATTCGACGGGGTGGGAGCTCGCCTACATCCGGGATCACCCGGAGAGCTGGGACCGCGTGACCTGGTACCGAGACGGGGTGGCGAATGAACCTAATCCCTTCCAGTGACAGGTCTGCCGACGGGCTGCCGTTCTCCCTGGCGGGCCGCTTCCGCCCCTGGCGGTTCGGTGTGAGCCACACGGAACTGGTGCTGCGCAGCGTCGCTCGTCCGAACGATGACGATGTCGTCGAGCTGGTGTTCCGCGGTGTCATAGGCATGACACTCAAGTCGGCCTACGACAGCGTCGTTCTCGCCGAGGCGAGCGATGCCCGTGCTGCCGAGATCCTGCGCTTCACCGGCGTGGCCGGACGACCTCAAGCGCAGCGGGTGCGATGCCTGACACTGGAACCGGAGTCCGAGGAGAGCTTCGTGGCCTGCGTCGGCTTCAGCGTCTGGTCCTATCCCGTGGACGGAGCGCCCGCCGCCATCGGGAAGTCCCGTACCGATGGCACCTTGCTTTTCCGGCAATAGCCACCGGAATGACCGCGTCGGCCCCTCCACCCGCATATCGGGTGGAGGGGCCGACGCGGTTGACGGCCTTCGACGACCCACGGACGTGTGGAGTGCACGCAGGCGCGGACCTCGGCACGTTCGTCGGCCGCCTTCGCCCCTTCCACGAGGCGAACAGGATGCGAACCGGGACAGGTCTTCCACACGTCGAGCCGTGCCCCGCCTCGCTGCCCCGATTCGAGCGCTGGAGAGGTCTGCCGGGCCGGCCGGCGAGGCGCACGGTCGCTGGGAACGCCCGAGGGCCGGTCCCTTCGAGATCGACCGGGTGGGGCCGACCCTCGGGCGGAGCCGGGCGCGGGAAGGCCGCGCCCGGTTCGTCGGGGGCGAAGTCCGGCCGTACGAAGAAGTAGGAGGGCCGGGCAAAAAACGAGGAACGGGCAGCGAGAGAGGTCCGGGCCGCCGGGACGAACCGGCGGGCCGGACCTCCTCCGTCGTCGTTCCGGCGACAGGGGGACCGGCAGCCCACGAGCACGCACAGCCGGGGTGCTGTCTTTCTTCCGCGGGACGGAGAAAATCGGAAACGCGCACATCTCGTGCAAATACACCGGGTTTTTTCGTGGGTGAGGGCGCGCAGGAGACGGTCCGAGTTGCTGGAATGGTGCGGAGTGGAATCCTCACCGTGGAATTGGGCGGTGAATTCAGGGATGCCCATGCCGCTTGTCCTGGGGAACGGGAATGTGGCGTGAACGGAGCCTCTGTGCAGTTCCTGACCGCGGGGAATCCGGGGCGGGTGCGCGTGCGTCCCGTGCCGGCCCACGCGATGGAGCCGCTGCGACCGGCATTCCGTCAATGTGGATGCATGTGACAAAGGGGACGTAACCGCAGGGTGTGGGCGACGGAGAGGCGGGGCTTTCGGGTGGGGCTTCCCCGGCACCGTGGAACTGGATGGGTATTCCATGGATGTGCAGTGTGGTTTCGCGTGGATCGCGTATGCGCGCGCCGCGCGCAATGCCGTGGACCGGGCCGGCGAATCGCCTCGGAATCGAACGTTCGTCGGGTGGTGAACCGTCCTGGGTTGCCCTTCGTTCGGGTCTTTTGGACGCCGGGGTTGATGCGGGGTGAACCCCGCATGGACTCTGCGGGAATTCACGGAAGTGGGGCGGGGGAGCGTGGGCGCGCGCCGTTCCTGTGATGCGGGGGCGGTGCGGCGCGGAACGGGGAGAAGCGGACTCTGGTGACGTATGCCTCATCGGGGTGGTGTCGGCAATGTCTGTATGAATGCTGATCGGCGTGGAAGGTCGGCCGTCGGCGGTCTGCGGGTCGGTGATGCCGGACGGGCCGCATGGCCGCCCGAAGGGGGATTTTCCGGACTGGCGGACGCGGCGTGCGGATCCGCATTCCTTTCCGGGTGCCGGGTCGGAATCGAATCGAAAAATGGCATTCGGCTGCACAAGGACTGTCAATACGTGCAATGTGGGCCCATGACTTTTTTGTCGCCTGCCCCGGTGAATTTAAGTTCCCTGGAATGGGGAGGCGAAAGCTATGCTCTCCTGGCGTTCGGCGGTCAAAGCCGAAACTTCGGTGATGGGGGTGCCGTTCCGTGGAGACCGATGACCGGTAAGGGATGTGGGGAATTCGCGCACACGGTCTCCGGCCTTTCGGCGCCCTCTGTGCGCGGTGTGCCGGAATCGCGCGCCGACCGGGCCCGCACCTCGGGGACGGACCGGCGCGGGATGCCGGACCGTCCCTGGTCCGTGGACCCGCGTCGGCTCACGGCCGCACTCCGCGCGCTCGTCGAACCCCCCACGACAAGGAGCGATGGAGCATGAGAAGAAGAGACCGGCACCCTCGGACGGGGTGGGGTGTCAGCGGCGTACGACGGCTCGGCCTGTCCGTACTGCCGCTGGCCCTCGTCGCCGCCCTGTGCGGTACCTCGCCCGCCTGGGCGGCGACGGCGGACGACGGGGCGCAGCCGGGCGACCTGCCCGGCAGCGACCGCGCCCGCGTGGTCGAGCTGTGGCGTACCGGCGGTCCCGGCACCAGGGCAGCGGCAGAGGTCGCGCTGACCGGCAGTGACGAGGAGGTCCAGCAGTTCCTGGACGTCGACGCCGCGGAGACCACGGTCCAGGACGAGAGGGTCGCGACGGCCCAGGTCGCGAGCATCGGAGGGCAGAGCCTGCTCGACGCGGCCCGTACGGCCCTGTCGGGAGACGCGGAGCAGCTCTCGGCCTTCCTCGCGGACGGCTGGCAGGCTCCGCTGGAGCAGGACCAACGGGTGGCGATCGCCCAGATCGTGGACGCGGGTGGACCCAACGTCCAGGAGAAGGGCCGACTGGCGCTGGCCGGTACGGCGGAGGACCGTCAGGCGTTCCTGGAGGACCAGCAGTACGTCCAGCAGGAACAGGACGAACGCGTCGAGGTCGCGCAGCTCTACGGCACCGGCGGAGCCAACGTGAAGGCGGCGGCCCGGCTCGCGCTCAGGGGCACGGCCGTCGACATCCACGAGTTCCTGACCGTCGGCCAGTTCGTGGCCCTGGCACGCGACCAGGAGATGGCCTCCGTCGCGGAACTGGCGGACCAGGCGGACAAGGCGGGCCGGCTGGCCGCGTCCGAGACCAAGAAGGCCGAGGACGGCGCTGCCCGTGCCGCGGCTGCCGCGGAACTGGCCAAGAAGGCCGCGCAGAAGGCCGCCGCCGAGACCGAGGCCGCCAAGAACGACACCCTGCACGCCGCCTCGGCCGCGGCCCGTGCCGCGTCCGCCGCGAAGCAGGCGGCGGCAGCGGCGCAGCAGGCGATCAGCGCCGCCCGGGCCGCCAACACCTCCGCGCGGGTCGCGGCCAACGCCGCGGCCCAGGCCGCCGCCGCTGCCGCGGGTGCCGCACAGGCGGCCTCCAAGGCGCGGAACGCGGCGGCCGACGCCGCGACCGACGCCGGCAAGGCGTCCGCCGCACGTGAGGCCGCCGAGCAGGCCCGCGACGCGGCCAAGGGCGCCCGCTGGGCCGCCGACGCGGCCGGCCAGGCGGGCACCGCCGCGACCCAGGCCGGAATCGCCGCCAGGGCCGCTTCGGGGGCAGGCGCGAACGCCGACGCGGCAGCCGACGCCGCCGACCAGGCGAACGCCTACGCCGACCAGGCCGGGGCACACTCCGGCGAGGCCGCGCGGGCCGCGGCCGAGACCCGCCGTCACGCGGGCGAGGCCACCCGGGCCGCGAACGCGGCGGAGGCCCTCGCCAACCGTTCGGCAGCCGCCGCGGGCGAAGCCCGCGCCGCTGCGCTGTCCGCCGCCGAGCACGCCGAGAACGCGGCCGACGCCGCGGACGAGGCGGCGGAGCACGCGGGTGAGGCAGCCACCGCGGCCAAGGAGTCCGCCGCCCACGCGGCGGCGGCGAAAGAGGCCGCGGACGCGGCGACCGCCGCGGTGGAGAAGGCCGAGGACACCTACGACCTCGCTCGCCAGATCGAGGCCGAGGAGCTGGCCGCCCGTACCAACGACGGCATCGACCACGCCAGGGACCTCAAGGAGCAGGAGGACCAGAGCAAGGCCGAGCAGGCCGATCTGGCCGACCGCACCGACCAGTTGCGCACCCGGGCCGGGGAACTCGCCGCCTCGGCGGACGCGCCCGGCGCGGACCTGGCGGCAGTCACCCAGCAGGGCCGCGTCATGGCGGTCGAAGCGATGAAGATCCGCGGCCCCTGGAGCCGCGCGGCGGCCTCCACGGCTCTCGCGGGCGACGAGGAGGACGTCCTCGCCTACCTGCGCACCGGCTGGACCCAGGCCGAGCGCATGGACACCCGCGCCGAGGTCGAGGAGCTGTGGGTCAACTCGCCCTCCCCGGACCTGCGCACGGCGGCCGAGGAGAGCCTGGCGGGCACCGACGCCGACATCGCCGACTTCCTCACCGACGGCCAGTTCGAGGCGGTCGCCGGGAAGCTGCGCGTGTACACCGCCCAGCTCGTCTCCGCGGGCGGCCCCGTCGTCGCGGAAAGGGGGCGGGCGGCCCTGAACGCGGGCACGACCGACGCCCTGCGTGACTTCGTGACGTCCGGTCAGTACGAGGCGCGCAGCGAGGACGAACGAGTCCGTGCCGCCCAGCTGATCGAGACCGGCGGTCCCGAGGTGCGGTCCGCCGCCCGCATCGCCCTGGAGGGCCCGTACTCGCTGCTGCACACCTTCATCCAGACCGGCCAGTTCATGGCCGCGCAGAAGGACCAGCTGGCGGCGACCCACGTGTCCCAGGTGGACGGTGTGATCGCGGGAGCGTGGCAGATCGCCGCGACCGCGCAGCAGAACGCCTTCCTCGCGGCAGAGGCCGCGGCCGACGCCCGCCAGTCGTACCAGGAGGCGCAGGACGCCGCCGACGACGCGGAGGAGTCGGCGAGGAAGGCCGAAGGGTACGCCGAGGACGCGAACCGCTCGGCCGATGCCGCGGAGGCGTCCGCGACGCAGGCACGGAACTCCGCGAACACGGCGCGTCAGGCACAGGCCGAGGCCAACAGCGCGGTGACGCGTGCCGTCGACTCCGCCGCGCACGCCCAGCGTTCTTCGGAGATCGCCCAGGCTTCGGCGGCGGAGGCGAACGCCTCCGCCGAGGAGGCACGCGCGTCCAAGCTGGCCGCGGGTGAGGACAAGAAGGCCGCCCAGAAGGCGTTCGCCGACGCCCTCACCGCCGCGGTGGAGAAGAAGAAGGAGGAGACGGCCCGCTGGGAGAAGCTGAAGAAGCAGTACCTGGCCGACCACCCGCTGGAGGAGCCGGACGACAACGACTGGATTCCCGACTGGCTGGAGGACACCACCAGCAAGGTCGTCGACTACGGAGAGGCCATCTTCACCAGTCCCGACCTGTGGATCGGGGCCGCGGAGACCGGTGGGTCCATCTTCCTCATGGGCTTCGGGGCGGACACGGCCATCGCCGGTGGCGCGATCTGCATCACCGGGATCGGCTGCCTCGCGGGTGCGCCCGCGATCGCCGCGGGGTCGGGTCTGGTGGTCGCCGGGGCGTACGGAGCCTCCGACGGGATCGAACGCTTCGACGAGGGGCTGCGGACCGCGCTGCGGAACGCGGGCAATTCCACCGGCCGTACCTCGGCCGGAGGCTCCAACGAGGCCCGTGCCATGGACCTCGTCAAGGAGTACCCCGAATACGGGAACCAGCTGCCGACCGTCATGAAGGATCCACGCTGGCCCGCGGAGGACGGCTGGGTCAAGATGGAGCAGACCGTCGACGAGGTCGAGATCCACTACGTGTGGAACACGAAGACCCGCCAGGCGGAGGACTTCAAGTACAAGGACCGCTCCCAGTGAGCCGGTTCGCGCGAGGGGACGAGGCGGGGCGATGACGGAACCGGAGCACGAGGGGCTGCCCACGGGCTGGCCGGAGGACGCCTGGCCCCCGGGAACCCGGGTCCGGGTCGTCCAGGACCCCGCCTGGGACGGCCCCTGGCCGGTGGAGTTCTGGGGCACGGTGGACGGCCCGGAGCCCCCGGCTCCCGTGGAGCACGCCATGGCGGCCGACGGGGAGCTGGCGTACTGGGTCGATTTCGACCGTCCGCAGATGGACAGTGAGGGTGCCGGCCCGTACCGCAAGGCGCGGATCTGGGGCAGGTACCTGAGAACGGAGAAGGACGGCTGACCCGGCGTCGGGCCGTCCGGTGACCGGGCCCCCTTTCCCGTGCGGCAGGCGCGGGGGAAAGGGGGCCCGGGGCGTCGTCGCGGGGGAAAGGGGGCCCGGGTCGTCGTCGCGGCCGGGCGCCCGGAGGACGACGGAGGTCCGGCCCGCCGAAACGAATCGGCGGACCGGACCTCGGGTGTCGCGGGACCGGGGGGGCGTACCGGCGTACGTGTCAGTGCACCGGCACGGCAGGCGGCTGCTGCTCCTCGCCCTCGTCGGCCAGCCGCTCCAGACCGCTCTTGGTCTTGAGCGGCTTCTCCTTGATGAAGAGGACGGCGACCAGCGCGAGGAGCGCGAAGGGCGCACCGGCGAGGAAGACGGAGCCCGTCGCCACGCCGTACGCGTTCTCCACGATCACGCGGGCCGATTCGGGCAGGGTCGCGAGGTCCGGGATCGCGCCGCCGGAGTCACCGCCGGAGGCGGCGCCGCCGAAGCCCTTCTCCAGCTCCGAGGCGACCCGGTGGCTGAGCACCGCGCCCAGCGCGCTGGTGCCCACCGCGCCGCCGAGGCTGCGGAAGAAGGAGAGCGTGGAGGTCGCCGAGCCCAGCTCGGCGGCGGGCACGTCGTTCTGGGCGGCGAGGACCAGGTTCTGCATCAGCATGCCGACACCGATGCCGAGGACGGCCATGCAGGGGGCGATGACGAGGAAGGACGTACCGGCGCCGATCGTGGAGAGCAGGCACATGCCGGCCGTCATGATGACGCCGCCGGAGACCAGGAACGCCTTCCACTTGCCGCGCCGGCTGATGATCTGCCCGGCGACGGTGGTGGAGACCATCAGGCCGAGGATCATCGGCAGGCTCATCAGCCCGGCGATCGTCGGGGACTTGCCCAGCGAGATCTGGAAGTACTGCGAGAGGAAGACGGTGCCGCCGAACATGGCCACACCGACGAGGAAGCTCGCCACGGTGGTCAGGGAGACGGTCCGGTTGCGGAAGATGCTCAGCGGGATCATCGGTTCCTGGACCTTCGACTCGACCAGGACGGCGAGCGCGATCAGGACGGCACCGCCGATGACGAGCGCGGCGGACGGGCCGGAGACCCAGTCGAACTCCGAGCCGCCGAGGGTCACCCAGAGCAGGAGGGCGCTGACCCCGGCCATGATGAGGAAGGCGCCGAGGTAGTCGATCTTCGCCTCGCGGCGGACGACGGGCAGCTTCAGCGTCTTCTGCAGCAGGACGATGGCGAGCAGCGCGAACGGTATGCCGATGAAGAAGCACCAGCGCCAGCCGAGCCACGAGGTGTCGACGAGCACGCCGCCGATCAGCGGCCCCGCGACCGTGCCGACCGCGAAGACGGCGCCGAAGACGCCGGAGAACTTGCCGAGTTCACGCGGCGGGATGATCGAGGCCATCACGACCTGGGCGAGCGCGGTGAGACCACCGGCGCCGATGCCCTGGAGCACCCGGCTGATGATGAGCACGGTGACGCTGTGCGAGAAGCCCGCGACGAGCGAGCCGACGACGAACATCGACAGCGAGAGCTGGATCAGCAGCTTCTTGTCGTACAGGTCGGAGAGCTTGCCCCAGACCGGCACGGTCGCGGTCATCGCCAGCAGCTCGGCGGTGACCACCCAGGTGTACGAGGACTGGCTGCCGTGCAGGTCGGTGATGATGCGCGGCAGCGCGTTGGCGACGACCGTCGAGGCGAGGATCGCCACGAACATACCGGCCATGAGACCGGACATGGCCTGGATGATCTGGCGATGATTCATGGATGAGGACGACCGGGCTTCGGGCGTCACGGCAGCGGACATCGGCTGGCGTACCTCTTGTTTCTGATGGTGCGGCCGTCTCCGGGGGAGCGGCGGGTGCGGAAGGAGCGGGTCGGCCCGGGGCGGGCCGCCGGGGGCGTGACGGTTCGACGTCCCCGTCACTCGCCGAGGCCGGCGGTGAGTTTGTCGAACGCCTCGTCGTAGAGGGTCAGGAAGGAGCGGGACCGGCCGGTGGCGGTCCAGATCTCCACGGCGGCCCGGACGGTGGCGATGGTGGCGTGCACCAGCAGCCGGGGGCGCAGGTCGGTCTTGGGGTCCTGGCCGAGGCGCTCGGCCACGGCCGCGATGAGCGCTTCCTCGTCGGCGCCGCGCGCGGCGAGGAAGCGGGGGAAGAGCGCCGGGGTGCGGTCCAGCACGGTGCACTGGAGCTCCCACCGCTCCGGCGCGTCCTCGATGTGGGCCAGTTCCTCCCCGAGCACCCGGCGGAGCACGGCGAGCGGGCCGAGGCCGGCCGGTGCCGAGAGCACCGCGGCGCGGGTCCGTACGCCGCTGTCCGGGTCGGGGACGAGGATCGCGTCGTCGAGGTGGGCGAAGTAGTTGAAGAAGGTCCGTACCGAGACTCCGACCGCCGCGGTGACCGCTTCCACCGTCACCTGGTCGAGACCGTGCTCGGCCGCCATGCGCAGGGCCGTGTCGGCCAGCGCTTCGCGGGTCGCGCGCTTCTTGCGCTCGCGCAGGCCGGGAGGCGGCGGGGGAGAGGGGGTCACGAAGATGCATGCTATGCAAAAGTGCACAGTCTGCAAAGTTCATTCTTTTCGCGACGATCCCCGGCTCCGGCCGATGAGTTACCGGCGTGTGGGCCGTCTACCTCTTCACAAGCGCGCGGAAGCGGAGCCGGGGCGGCGGGGCCGTCGAAAGGGCTTCGCGCGCCGGACGGACCGCCGCCGAACCCCGGCGGCGTCGCGACGGAGGAGTGGGACCACCATGGAAAAGATGATCTTCGTGAACCTTCCGGTGAAGGACCTGGACGTCAGCAAGGCATTCTTCGAGAAGCTCGGCTACCACTGCAACCCCGGCTTCACCGACGAGCACGCCGCCTGCGTCGTCATCAGCGACGCGATCTACGCCATGCTGCTCACCGAGCCGCGCTTCAAGGACTTCACCACCAAGGAGATCGTGGACGCCGAGAAGTCGACCGAGGTCATCCTCTGTCTCAGCGCGGAGAGCCGCGCCGAGGTGGACGAGACCGTCGACGCGGCACTGGCCGCCGGAGGCTTCCCGGCGGGCGGGACCCAGGACTACGGCACGATGTACGGCCGTTCCTTCCAGGACCCCGACCACCACGTCTGGGAGGTCATGTGGATGGACCCGGCCGCCGTCGCCGAGCGCTCCTGACGCTCCCGGGGGCTGTCAGAGCCCCGGGTACGTCACCCCGGTGAGCTGCTGGGAGGCCGACCAGAGCCGCTCGCCCGCCACGTCGTCGCGGGTGCGCCGCGCCCGCCAGGACGGGGCCGGCGCACCGCGCCACCCCAGCCGCCCCGGTCCGGTGAAGGAGTCGGGGCGGACCCCGGGCGCCGTCGCCGCGTACAGCACGGGCAGCGCCCCGGCCGTGGCGGTCTGCGCGAGCAGCAGGTTGCCGAGCCCCATCACCCGTTCCCTGAAGGGGCGCCGCTCGAGACGGGGCCCCGCCTTCGTCAGGTTGGTGGAGGCGTACCCGGGGTGGGCGGCGGCTGCCACGATCGGCGAACCGGACCGCGCCAGCAGCCGCGCGAACTCGTGGACGAAGAGCAGGTTGGCCGACTTGGACGCGCCGTAGGCGATCCAGCGCCGGTAGTCGTGCTCGCTGTTGAGGTCGCCCATGTCGATGTCGGCCAGCGCGTGCAGCCCGCTCGACACCGTCACCACCCGGGCCTTCCCGGCGGCGCGCAGGGCGGGCAGCAGCAGTCCGGTCAGGGCGAAGTGCCCGAGGTGGTTGACCCCGAACTGCGTCTCGAAGCCGTCGGCGGTCCGCCCGTACGGCAACGCCATCACGCCCGCGTTGTTGACGAGCAGGTCGATCCGGTCCGGGGCGTGCGAGGCCGCGAACTCCCGTACGGAGGCCAGGTCCGCCAGGTCCAGCGGCACGAACGCCACGTCCGCCCCGGACACCGCCCGCCGGATGCGGTCCGCCGCGCCTTCCCCGCGCTCCTCGTCACGGCAGGCGAGCAGCACCCGGGCGCCGTGCCGGGCCAGCTCGCGTGCGGTGACGAGGCCGAGACCGCTGTTCGCCCCGGTGACCACCGCCGTGCGGCCGGTCTGGTCGGGGATGTCGCGCGTGTTCCAGCCCTGCATCATGGGCCCCAGGGTACGACCGGCGGAACGGGCCGACGCACACCGGGCGCGCGGCTGGAGCCCGGCGGGCCAGGGCCGGACGGGGCACCGGTGGTCGCCGCCCCGGCCCCGATCCGCCGGACCTCGCCGGCGTGCCCCCGGCCCCGATCCACCGGCCCCCGTCTACGCCTCCCGGAGCTCGAACGCCTCCACCGCCACCTCGTCGTCGTCCAGGCAGGCCCCCGTCGCGAGGTCGAAGCGCTGCTTCAGCAGCGGCGAGGCGACGAACGGCCGCCCCCCGGCCGAACCGACCAGCCCGCGCGAGAGGACGTACGCCCCCGTGAACGGGTCCCGGTTGTCGATCGCGTACGCGCGTCCCGCCCGGTCCAGGAACACCGCCACCTGCCGCCCGTCCGGCAGCAGCGCCGCCACCCCGCGCCCGGGGTCCAGCAGGGAACGCTCGCAGAGGGTGAACCAGCCGCCTTCGAAGGCGAGTTGCACCACCGTCGTGAGGTCCGGGGCGGGCGCGTGGGCCGTGGTCGTCGCAGTCATCAGGATGCGGTCCCTTCCAGCGTACGGATGGCGAGCACCGGGCCCGCGAGGATGTCCAGGTCGGGCTTGACCTGGTCGCGCTCCGACACGAACCGCACCGAGGGGTCCGGGGCGTCGGGCGCGTTCACGAAGGTCACGAACCGGCGCAGCCGCTCCGGGTCGTTGATGGTCTCGGCCCACTCGTCGCGGTACCCCGCGACGTGGTCCGCCATCATCCGCTCCAGCTCGTCGCAGAGCCCGAGCGAGTCGTGGACCACCACGTCCCGCACGTGGTCGAGGCCGCCCTCGATCCGGTCCAGCCAGGTCGAGGTGCGCTCCAGCCGGTCCGCCGTGCGGATGTAGAACATCAGGAACCGGTCGATCAGGCGCACGAGTTCGGCGTCCGAGAGGTCCTGGGCGAGCAGGTCCGCGTGGCGCGGGGTGGCTCCGCCGTTGCCGCCGACGTAGAGGTTCCAGCCCCCGGCGGTGGCGATGATCCCGAAGTCCTTGCCCCGGGCCTCCGCGCACTCGCGGGCGCACCCGGAGACCGCCGACTTGAGCTTGTGCGGGGAGCGCAGGCCCCGGTAGCGCAGCTCCAGGTCGATCGCCATCTTCACCGAGTCCTGCACGCCGTACCGGCACCAGGTCTGCCCCACGCAGGACTTGACCGTCCGCAGCGACTTCCCGTACGCGTGCCCCGACTCGAACCCGGCGTCCACCAGGCGCGTCCAGATGAGCGGGAGCTGGTCGACGCGGGCGCCGAACAGGTCGATCCGCTGGCCGCCGGTGATCTTCGTGTACAGCCCGAAGTCGCGGGCCACCTCGCCGATCACGATCAGCTTCTCCGGCGTGATCTCGCCGCCCGGGATGCGCGGCACGATCGAATAGGAGCCGTTCTTCTGGAGGTTGGCGAGGAAGTGGTCGTTGGTGTCCTGGAGCGCCGCCTGTTCACCGTCCAGCACATAGCCGCTGGCGCCCACCGTGGGGGCGAGCGAGGCGATGATCGAACCGACGGTCGGCTTGCAGACCTCGCAGCCGTCACCGCCGCGCGCCGCCTCGCGGCCGTGCGCGTCGAGCAGTTCCGCGAAGGTGGTGATGCCCAGGGTGCGCACGATCTCGTACAGCTCGCCGCGGGTGCGGGCGAAGCAACCGCACAGGCCGGCGTCCTGGGCCTGCGGCAGCAGCTGGCCGATGACCTTGACGCAACTCCCGCAGCCCGTACCGGCCTTGGTGCACTTCTTCACCTCGGGCAGGGTGGTGTGCTCGCAGATCGCGCCCTTGGTCACGTTGTGGCAGGAGCAGATCACGGCCTCGTCCGGCAGCGCGGACGGGCCCAGCGCGACCGGGCCGCCCGCACCCGCCGGGAGCACCAGCTGCTCCGGCGGCACCGGCAGGACCGTGCCCGTCATCGGGCGCAGCGTGCCGTACTGCTCGGCGTCCCCGACCAGCACCCCGCCGAGCAGGGTGCCGTCCGCGCCGATCACCAGCTTCTTGTAGACCCCCGAGCGGGAGTCCGCGTACACCACGTCGAGGCAGCCCTCGGCGGCGCCGTGCGCGTCACCGAAGGAGGCCACGTCCACGCCGAGCAGCTTCAGCTTGGTCGACAGGTCCGCCCCGGTGAACGCCGCCTCCCGGCCCGCGATCACCCCGGCGGCGGTCACCGCCATCTCGTAACCCGGCGCCACCAGCCCGTACACCCGGCCGTCCGAGGCGAGCGCGCACTCGCCGATGGCGAAGACCGCCGGGTCGGAGGTGCGGCACTCCTCGTCGACGACGATCCCGCCGCGCGGACCGACCTCCAGACCGCAGTCGCGGGCCAGCTGGTCGCGGGGCCGGACGCCCGCCGAGAACACCACCAGGTCGGTCGCGAGCGTCGAACCGTCCGAGAGCGCCATGCCGTCGACGGCGCCGTCCTCCCCGGTGGTCACCTCCTGGGTGCCGACGCCCGTGTGGACGCTCAGCCCCATGGACTCGATGGTGCGCAGCAGCGCCGCGCCGCCGCCCTCGTCCACCTGGACCGGCATCAGCCGGGGCGCGAACTCCACCACGTGGGTCTCCAGGCCGAGCCCCTTGAGCGCCCCGGCCGCCTCCAGACCGAGCAGCCCGCCGCCGACCACCGCGCCGGTCCGCGCGTTCTTCGCGTACGCCTCGATGGCGAGCAGGTCCTCGATGGTGCGGTAGACGAAGCAGCCCTCCGCGTCCTTGCCGGGCACCGGCGGGACGAACGGGAAGGAGCCGGTGGCCAGTACCAGCGTGTCGTACCCGAAGGTGAGCCCGGACCGCGAGGTGACCGTACGGCCCTCGCGGTCGACGGACTCGGCCGGGTCGCCGACGTGCAGCTCGATGCCGTGGGTCTCCATGAACCCGGCCTCGACCATGGAGAGCTCGTCGGCCGACGTGCCGGAGAAGTACGAGGTCAGGTGGACCCGGTCGTACGCGGGGCGGGGCTCCTCGCAGAGCACGACCACCCGGGGGCCGCCGGCCGCCGGGGTCAGGCCCCGGTCCACGAGCGCCTCCAGGAAACGCTGGCCGACCATGCCGTGGCCGACGACGACGATCGTGTGCGCCGGGGTGATCGCCGAGGCCGCTTGCGCGGGGGTGGTCGCGGCAGCCGGGGAAACGGCGGTGGCGGGTGAAGTCGGGAAAGGGGACACCGGCATCTCAGAGGCCTCCGTCGTCGGTGGGCGGGTGGAGCGGGGACGCACCGGCGGGAGCCGCCTGGGAGCCCCTGCCGGACGCGGCCGGACCGCACCGGCCGCTCGTCGTCATGGCCCCGACGATGGGCGGCCGGTGTTACCCGACCGCATCCCGGCTGTTTCCCGGGAGGAACCTTGCGCTCAGCACGGGCCGGCGGCCGGTGTGAGGGCGGGCGCGGCGGCCGGCGCCGAACCACCTCGCGGACAACCACGCAGGTCGGGGCGGGTGCGGGGCCCTCCGGAGCCGTCGCTTAATGTCCTGTGCATGCCTGACATCACGCTGACCACCGTCGTCCTGCTCTGCATAGCCGCCTGCGCGGCCGGATGGATCGACGCGGTGGTGGGCGGGGGCGGGCTGCTGCTCCTGCCCGCCCTGCTGCTGGGACTGCCGCACCTCCCGGCGGCCCAGGTGCTCGGCACCAACAAGGCCGTCGCCATCGTCGGGACGAGCGGCGCGGCCGTGACCTACGCGCGCCGGTCGCCGGTGAGGGTCGGCACGGCGCTGCGGATCGGGCTGATGGCGCTCGCCGGGTCGATGACCGGGGCGTTCTTCGCGGCCGGGATCAGCAGTGACGTGCTCCGCCCGGTGATCATGGTGGTACTGCTCGCCGTCGCCGCCTTCGTCCTGCTGCGGCCCTCGTTCGGCACGGCGGCGGCCGGGGACGGCACGGACCGGCGGGCGACCCGGGCCCGTACGATCACCGCGATCGTGCTGGTCGGCGGCGGCATCGGCCTCTACGACGGGCTCTTCGGGCCGGGCACCGGCACGTTCCTGGTGCTGGCGCTGACGGCCGTGCTCCACCTCGACCTGGTGACCGCCTCGGCCACCGCCAAGATCGTGAACGTCTGCACCAACGCCGGGGCGCTGGCGATGTTCGCCGCGCAGGGCACCGTGCTCTGGCAGCTCGCCGCGCTGATGGCGGTCTTCAATCTCGCGGGCGGGCTGGCCGGGGCGCGGATGGCACTCAGCCGGGGCAGCGGGTTCGTCCGGGGCGTGCTGCTGGTCGTGGTGTTCTCGCTCGTCGCCAAGCTGGGCTTCGACCAGTTCTCGGGATGATCTCCCGGCCGGGCCGGGCCGGGGCGGGGCGGGGCGGGGCGGGGTCGGGTCGGCCTCGGCGGGCCGCTCAGGCCGTCTCCCGTACGTCCGTGAGGTGGGCGTAGACCACGACGTTGCCCTGGTAGCCGGTGTCCTTCGAGAAGCCGCCGCCGCAGGTGATCAGCCGCAGCGCGGCGTAGGGCGCCTTCCCGTAGACGCGGGCGCTGGGGAAGTCGTCGTTCTCGTACACCTCGATCGCGTCGATCGAGAAGACCGCGGTGCGCGCGTCCTCGCGGACGACCTCCACCCGGTCGCCGCGCCCCAGCGAACCCAGGCCGTAGAAGACCGCCGGGCCCTTGGCGTTGTCCACGTGCCCGGCGATGAGCGCGGTGCCCAGGGCGCCCGGCCGGGTGCCGTCGCCGTACCAGCCCGCGAGGTCGCGGTCCTCCTCCGGCGGCACGTCCAGGCTGCCGTCCGGGCGGAGGCCGAGCCGGGTCAGCGGCGCGTCCACGTCGATCTCGGGGATGCGCACCCGGACGGGGGTGGACGGGGCCAGCGGCTCCGCGACGGGCGACCCCGGCTGGAGCTGCGGTCCGGAGGCGAACGCCTCCGCCGCCGACGGCTGCGGCGGCACCACCTGCGTGTCCGCACCGTTCTGGATCAGCCAGACCCCGGCCAGCACGGCTACGCCGATCAGCCAGGCCTTGCCCTTGTGTGCCGTCTGGGACACGGTGCCGTCCTCGGAGTTCTCGCGGGAGCGGGGGTCGGCCGGACCCCCGGAGCGGTGCACGGGTGTACGGGTACGGGGCCCCGCACGGCCCCTCCCGCCGGTCCTACGGTCGGCGGGAGGGGCCTTCGGAAACAGCGGCTTCGGGAGCAGCCGCTCCGGGAGGCCGGCGTACGGTCAGCGGGAGTCCGCCGCCCGTCGCCGGCGCGCCACCCACACCGCGCCCGCGCCGGCCGCGCCGAGCACGCCGAAGCCCGCCGCGATCCGGGTGTTGTCCGGGCCGACACTGCCGCCCACCCCGGTCTCGACGTGCCCCCACGGCTGACGGCCGTCCTCGCCCTGACCCTGGTCCTGGCCCTGCTCGTGGTCCCCGGAGCCGCCACCGGTCACCAGCAACTCGCCCTTGGCGTCCTTGCCGTTGTCGCAGGCCACGGCGATGCCGTAGGTGCCGGGACGGGTGTCGCGGGGCACGGTGAAGTGCCCGACCACGACGTCCTTGCCGTCGCCGGGGTAGAGGTCGAAGTCCCCGGCGTCCAGGGAGTTCGCGTCACCGACGCCCGAGCCGTTCTTGCCGCAGGCGGTGGTCTTCACGGTGACCTTGGCGCCCGGAACGGCGGTGGCCGGGGTGAGTTCCAGCCGGCCCCGTTCCCGGTCGGCGTCGCCCGCGTGGGCGGCCGGGGCGAGCAGGGCGAGGCCGAACGTCGCGGTCGCGGCGAGCGCGACGGCGGTACCGGTCGTGGAACGGAGTGGACGGAGCATGGGAGGTCCTCCGGATACGGGCGCGAGCAGAGCGGGACGTGCCCGGACCGGACGGGCCGGAACGGGACGGGTCCTGCCTCCGAGGTAACGGGCGCACCGCCCGCCATGCCTGCTGACACGCCTTCAGAAGTCACCCGTACGGACCGGCGAGGCACCCTTGCCACGCATGATCGGCGCAGGTCACGGCGGTGCCGGTCCGGTGCGTGGACCGCGAGGGGCGCCCCGGTGCCGAACGAGTGACGACCGGCATTCACGTGTGACGCAGGTCACATGCATGCTCGCCGGGGGGCCGGGCACACGCTGGATATCCCCCCACGGGGTGGCACCCCCCCGCCGCCCCCTGGCAACCGCCCTCACCGGCCTCACCCCCCCCCGGGCCCGGTGAGGGCGTTGTCGCGTCCGGGACGGGTCGCCTCCCGGTGCCCACTCGCGCAGACCCGCCCGTCGTCGGACCGGCTCGGCCTGTCGCCTCCCCGTCCCCGCTCGGCCTGTCGCCTCCCCGTCCCCGCTCGGGCAGACCCGGCCGCCGTCAGACAGCCTCGGCCGGGGCGTCCCCGTACACCCGCTCCAGCAGCTCCATCAGCTCCGTGTCCACCGGGTAGGAACGGTCGTCGATGCGGTGGACGGGCACGATGCCCCGGGAGTTGGTGACGAACGCGGCCCGGAAGTCACCGAGGCCGTCCAGCGTCACCGGCCGACGGGCCGACGGGGACCCGGCGAGGGCGAGCCCTTCCTCCAGCAGCGCCATGGTGATCCCGATCAGTGCGGGTGCGTCCGGCCAGACCACGCGATCGCCGTCCCAGAAACCGATGTTGGTGACCGACCCTTCGGTGACCACCCCGCCGGGCGCGGTCAGCAGCGCCTGGTCGTACCCCGAACGCACCGCCAGCCTGCCGTAGTAGGTCGGGCCGAAGTCGCCGGGCCGCTTGAGGTGCGGCAGTTCGCGGACGTACGCCACCGAGAGGAGACTCAGCGGTTTCCCGGGCGGTGCGGCGGGCGGTGCCACCGTCACCATCAGTACGGTCCGCGTGGCGCTCGGCGGCAGGTAGCCGTGCACCCGCACCGACGCGTCCCGTACGCCCGCTCCCGAGAGCGCCTTGCGCACCAGCTCCCTTAGCGGTTCCGCCTCCAGGTCCAGGCCGAACAGCTCCTGGTTCGCGGCGCGCAGCCGGTTCAGGTGGAGGTCCCAGCCCCGCACGCGGCCCGCCCTGACCTGGAAGGCCGTGAAGTGGCCGTACCCGGAGAAGGCGGGAATCCGCAGATCGTCGGGGGTTGCGGGGTGACCGTCGAACTCGACGTACGGGGCGGGCGAGGCAGGGATCATGAAGCCCACGGTAGTTCGTGGCACGGCGGCGGCCGGTGGGTCCGGGGCGACTTCCCGCTTTCGGTGGCTCTCCGTGCCCACCACGGCGCACCCGCCCGCCCCCGCATCCACCCGCCCGCCCCGGCATCCATCCGTCCCGCCCCTGCTCCCGTCCCGTCCCGCCCCCTGTTCCCGTTCCCGTGTCCGGCCGTGCCCCGTTCCCGCCCCGGGCATCACGGAACCGTCACCGCCGGGCGAACAACTGCCGACATCCGCCCGGCGCACGCCCCCGCGGCGCCATCCTGTCCGCACGCCCGCCCGCGCGTATGCCCGCCTGTGCGTCCGCGCGGGCGAGCCGGCAGGCGCGTACGCACACGTACGAAGGGGGAGCGCGTGTCGATCACCGCACCGGCCACGGTCCTCACCGACGTGACGCCCGAGGGGACACCGGACTGGGAACGCTCGGTGATCTCCTTCGGCCAGCACGTCGTGGACGCGCTCGGCATCCCGCTGCACCTCACCGCGATGGAGCCGGACACCGCCTTCGGTGTGGTCGTCCTCCCGCTGATCCTGCTGGCGCTCGTCGTCGGTACCCAGGCGCGCGCCATCCTGCGCGCCCTCGGGTCCGGGGACTTATGGGCGGACGGCACCCGGCTGCTCGCGGTGCTCCAGTTCGCCCTGCTGCTCCTCGCCTACGCCTTCTCGGCCGGTCCCCGCTCCGGCTCCTCCGTCTCCTCCAGTTCTTCTGCCGAGGCCGCCGACGCGGCCGGTCGCGTGCTCTCCGGCCAGCTGCCGGACGTACTGCCGCCGGCCATCGCCACCCAGTGGGCGCTGCTCACCACCCTGTGGGTGCTGTTCGGGGTGGTCACCGGCCTCGGCAGACCGGCTCTGGCGGTGCCCTTCGAGACGGTCCGGGGGATGGTCCTGCTCGCGGTGCTTCTGCTCTGCTTCACCGCCGCGTGGATGGCCCCGCCCGCCGGTGACGGCGTCCTCGGCCGTGCTCCCTCGGTGGTCGCGGTCGTCGTCGTGGTGCTCCTCTACGGGTACCTCGCCGCCGTCAACCGCGAACGCGTCCTGACCAGCCCCACCGCGCTCCGCCGACGGGCCGACGTCTTCGAGGACGCCGAGCGCCGGAGCCCGGACGACCCGGTGATCGCCGCCTTCCGCGCCCACGCCCAGCAGGCGGTGCCGCGCGCCCCCGGGCCGGGCGGCCCCTGGGCGCCCGCGCTCTCCGTGGTGCTCCGCCTCGCCCTGGTGTGGGCGGTGCTGCTCGGGATTCCGGCGGCGGTGATCACCTGGGTGTACGGCACGGGCCGGTTCGACCCGCCCGGCCTCGGCGCCGTCGTCCGGTTCGAACTCCTCGTCCTCGGCGTCCTCCAGCTGATCATGCTGTTCTCGTTCCGCCGGAGCCTCGACGACCGGGCCCGGGTCTCCCCGGCCGTGCCCCGGCTGATCGACCTGAGCCTGGTCCTGTCGGCCGGGCTGCTCGCCGCCACGGAGGCGGCCCGCACCCCGCTGGCGCTCGGCCCCGTCCCCGGCTGGCTGCTGATGGCGGGGCCCGCGCTGGTGGTGGCCGGGCTCGTCTTCGTCCTCGGGGTGCTGCCGCACCGGCACCGGACCCCCCGTTGGGGTACGGCCGTCGCGGCGGCCCTGGTCGCGGCGGTCCTCGTGCTGCCGCTGAAGGCCGGGCTGGTGGTGCTCCTCGACCCCGTGATCCGGCTGCTGGCCCCCTGAGCCTCCGCCGAAGAGCCCCGAAGGGCCGGAATCGGGCGGCAGCCGGGGCCGTACCGGCCGACAATCGGAACCGGACCCCCCGGGGCAAGCCGTGCCCCGGACCCCGCGCCCCGAGGAGAGCGACCATGGCGACGCCGCCCGCCGCATGGCTGACCGTGCAGACCACGACCGACAGTGAGGAGAAGGCCCAGGCCCTGGCCCGGGGCGTGGTGGAGGCCCGGCTCGCCGCCTGCGCGCAGATCTCCGCGCCCGTCACCTCCGTCTACCACTGGCAGAACGCCGTGGAGACCGCCGAGGAGTGGCAGGTGCTCTTCAAGACGAGGGCCGAGCGCTACGACGAACTGGAGGAACACCTGCGCGCCGCCCACGACTACGACACCCCGGAGATCATCGCCACCCCCATCGTCCGGGGCAGCGCCCGCTACCTCGCCTGGGTGACCGACCAGACCTCCTCGGCGGTGGCGCTGTGACGACCACCGACAGGTCGCCCGGCCCCATACCCGTACCCGGGTCCGGCTCCGTCCCCGGGGTGTCCGTCGGCGAGGGGCCGTTGCCGTTCTTCGTCTACGGCACCCTGCGCCCCGGCGAGCACAACCACGACCGGTACGTCCGCGGCCTCGACGTCCGTGAGCAGCCGGCGCTGCTGCGCGGCGGGGCGCTCTACGACGGTCCCGGGTACCCGTTCGCCACCGACGGGGACGGTACGGTCCTGGGCACGCTGATCACCGCGGCGCCCGAGGAGTACGGTCACCTGCTGGTCGCCCTGGACCGGTTGGAGACGTACCTGGGACCCGACGACCCCCGCAACCTCTACGAACGGGTCGCCCGGGACGTCGAGGTGCCCGGCGCCGGGAGCGTCCGCGCCTGGATCTACCTCGCGGCTGCCGCCGTCACCCGCACCCTGCACGCGAGCGGTCCGCGCATCCCGGGCGGCGACTGGCTCGGCCACCGCCCTCCCCGGAACGGCGCCCCGGCGACTGAGTAGCGCCGTGCGGGGCCCGGTGCGGCTTCGCAGCCGCCATGGGGGACTGTTGGGGTGAGGCAGCATCACCCATGACCCGCCGCTGAAAGGTTTCCCATGCATCGACTCGTCGCCCGGCTCTGGCGGCTCATACGCGGCCCCCTCCAGTGGCGGGTCCTCTGGCTCGCCCACGCCAAGTTCAACGTGGGGGTCACCGGGGTCGTCCGGAACGACGCCGGTCAAGTCCTGCTGCTGAAGCACCGGTTGTGGTCCGCCCGGCATCCCTGGGGACTGCCGACCGGCTTCGCCGCCAAGGGTGAGGAGTTCCCGCTCACCGTCGTCCGCGAGGTGAAGGAGGAGACCGGGCTCGACGTCGAGCCGGGCCGTCTGGTGCGGCTGAGGAGCGGCTACCGGCTCCGCCTCGAAGTCGCCTACGAGGCGCGGCTGGTCGGCGGCACCCTGAAGACCGACGACTTCGAGATCCTGGAGGCGAGGTGGTTCGACGTGGACGAACTCCCCGATGCCATGCAGGAGTCGCACCGGGAGCTCATCCGGGGCGGGGACCTGCTCTGAGCGCCGGCTGCGGCGGCGTCCTGCGCCGGGACTCACAGGACTCACACGGCCGGCATAAATGTTTGCGAGATCGCTGGGAATATTGTTGACAATCCCGTAGCGTGCGTCCCGCCTCGGCCCCGAGGTACTGACGCAGCGTCACGTGCGGCGAGCGCGCGTGGTGCTCCACGAGGGGAGACCCCATGCAGCGGCTCTCGACGCCCTTTGGGCACGACGCGCCCGAACACCCCGACGCCGTACGGGAGACGCGGAGCTCCGCACCCCGTAAGCGCCTGCTGAGAAGCGTGGCGGTCGCCGGTTCGCTCGCCCTCACGGCGCTCGCGGTGCCGTCCTCCTTCGCGGCGGCGAGCGGTTCGCCCCAGGCCCCGAGCCGGACCCAGAACCCGGCCCCGCACGGTGCGCACGCCGTCGACCCGGAGGACGCCGCCCTGGCCTTCGACTCCGCCGCCTACACGACGATCACCGTCACCGTGGACGGGCAGCCGATGAACGTCCGCTGGTACAAGGAGATCTGCTACGTCGCGCACCCGGTCGAGGCGGCGGCCCAGCAGTCCGGCGGATTCGGCAGCAGTACGATCTCCAACACCGCCTGCGGCTACCAGGCCATGAACGTGTTCGTCCCCGAGAGCGCCTTCGGCGACCAGCGGGCGCCGATCTACTTCGCGGTGAACAACAGCGGCTGGATGGCCAGTTACATCAAGGCGAGCGTCACCGGCGGCGCGTCCTACTCCAGCACGACGAGCAACGTCGGCGCCGCGCTGAAGGCCGGTTACGTCTTCGTCGACGTCGCCAACCGCAGCCGCGGACTCCTCGGTGCCGACGGTACGAACCCCGGCAAGGCGCCCGCCGCGGTGGTCGACGCCAAGGCCGCCGTGCGCTACCTGCGCCTCAACGACGCCGCCATGCCCGGCAGTGCCGAACGCATCGTCATCAACGGCACCAGCGGCGGCGGCGCGCTGGTGTCGATCCTGGGCGCCTCCGGCAACAGCGCCGAGTACGCCCCCTACCTCGCCCGGATCGGCGCCGCGGGCATCGACGCCAAGGGCCGCAGCACGCTGCGCGACGACGTCTTCGCCGTCAACGCCTACTGCCCGATCACCGACCTGGGCAACGCCGACAAGGCGTACGAGTGGCTGTACACCATCCTCGACACCCGCGCCGACACCGGCCAGAACCCGTCGCCCGAGGACGCCGCCGCGATCGCCGCCCAGTTCCCCGCGTACGAGAAGAGCCTCGGCCTCCGCAACCCCGACGGCTCGAAGCTCACCGCCGCGAACATGATCGACACCATCAGGAAAGAGGTCGTCCGCTCCGCCGAGACCTATCTGAAGGCCGACCCGGCGAACACGATCCCGGCCCTGGGAGCCACCTTCGACCTCCAGTCCGGCGGCGGATTCCCCGGCGGGACGCCGACGACCAAGTCGTACGTCAACGACTGGATCGACGTCGACACCGCGACCCGCACGGTGCGCTCGGTCGACATGAAGAAGTACCTCGCGTTCGTCGTCTCCCAGGCCACCCTGAAGACGACCCCCGCCTTCGACGCCGTGGGCGTCAACGGGAACACCACCAGCGGCACCGAGACCAACCTCTTCGGCCCGGCGGACCAGAAGTACATGAACTACACCGAGTACGGCTGGGACCACAACGACGTCCCCGGCGACGGCAGCGGCATCGACGACACCGGCCTCACCTGGGACCAGTACACCGCGAAGCGCACCACCACCGTGGACGACCAGATCCACCTCGTCGACCCGATGGACTTCGTCGGCACCGCCGCCGACACCGCCGCCCACTGGTACGTCCGCGCCGGAACCCGCGACCGGGACACCTCGTTCATCGTGTCGGTCAACCTCGACCGGGCGCTCGAAGCGGACCGGCAGGTCGAGGATGTCGACTACCGGCTCGCCTGGAACCAGCCGCACGCCGGGAACTACGACGTCCCCGAGGCCATGGCCTGGATCGCCAAGGTCGTCCGCAAGGCCGGAGACCCACTGGGCGCCTCCCACCGCTGACGGCGGCCGGTTCCGTCACGGCCCGGCCTGTCGCGGACGGTCGTCCGCGACTCCGGCCGCGACGGGCCCGGCGGAGTCCCCGGGAGGCAGGGGTCGGGGCAGCGGCAGGGGCTTCGCGTAGCAGCGGCTGAGCTTCTTGTGCTGGTAGGGCGGGTAGTTGGGGATCGGCGCGTAGGCGGCGCGCGTGTAGAGCGCGATGGCCTCGGGCTGGTGCACCGCCGTCTCCAGCCGCATCTCGCCGTGCCCGAGCGCGGCGGCGACCCGCTCCGCCTCGGCCAGCAGGCGGGCGGCGATGCCCCGGCCGCGCGCCTGCGGGACGACGTACATCCGCTTGAGTTCGGCCGCCGTGTCCGGGGCGGGGAAGGGCTGCACGGCGCAGCAGCCGACCGGCCGACGGTCCGCCTCGGCGAGGAGGAAACGTATGCCGGGGTGGATGTGGGCGCCGCCCGTGCAGGGTTCGTCCGGGTAGCGGGCGGCGAGATCGGCGTCGAGGTCGCGGACGAGGGCCAGGACCCTCGGGTCGTCGGGCTCGGCGGCGGTGACGGTCAGGTCGTCGGTCGTCATGTGCGGCAGTCCTTTGCGGGCTTTCGGGCGGCCCCGGGGGCGGGTGCGGGCTCGGAGGCGGGGGAGGGGCGGGCCGAGGGCCGGCCGAGCACCAGGTCGAGCTGGGTCTTCAGGACTTGGCGCTGGAGCTCCGGCGGATAGGCGTCGGGATCGGTCACGGCGTTCAGGGCGAGACCGTCCACGCAGGCGACCAGGGCGCGTACCCGTACGTCGAGTACGGCTGCCTCCGGGTCCTCCGGGCAGGCGGCGCGCGTCAGAGCGGTCAGCCGGTCGATCCAGGAGGCGTGGCTGCGCGTGTGCTCGCCGAACAGCGCCGGATCGTTGCGCGTGGTGAGCAGGAACTGGGACCAGACCACGGCCTCCCGGCGCCGCACCTCGTCCAGCGGCAGCGCCTGCTCGGCCACGGCGTACAGCGCGGCGCGCGGGTCGGACGGGGCGGGGAGCGCGTCGATGCGGTCGGCCATGCGGCGGTGCATCAGGGCCCTGGCGTGGGCCAGCAGCGCCCTCTTGTCGCGGAAGTAGTGCGTGACCATGCCGGTCGTGCACCCCCCGGCGGTCGCGACCGCCCGCAGGGTCAGCCCCTCCAGACCGCTCTCCGAGACGACCTGCCACACCGCCTGCGAGATCGCCTCACGCCGTTCCTCGTGGTCGACCTGCTTGGGCATTCCGTGCACCTCTTTGCGTAACGCATGTTTTATTACAGGCGTTATGTTACCAGGCCGGCCGTGGGCGCTCCGGGAACGGCAAGGGCGGCAACCACCGGTCGCGGGACCGGTGGTTGCCGCCACGGACAGCGTGGGTCAGGCCGTGTTCCCCGGCCGGGTCCGGCGCCTGCGGGCCGTGACGGCCACCGCGCCGCCCGCGAGGAGCATCAGCGCACCGGCCGCCGCGAGCGCCGGAGCGGAGCCGCTGCCCGTCGAGGCCAGCGTCCCCGAGGCGGTCGGCGAGCCCGACGGGCCGGCTCCGGCCTTGCCGTCGGCGGACGCGTTCCGGACCCCCGCGCTCTGGGTGTCCGTGCCCGAGGCGGTGGCGGTGGGCGCGGGACCGGCGGTGGCCGAGGAGGACGTCTTCACCACGAGCTCCGCCGTGTTGTTGGCCTTCTCGGTGTCGGCGTCCAGACCGCCCCCGTACACCGTGGTGACGGTGACCTTGCCGGAGGTCGTGGCCGGAGCGTCCGCGCCGACCTTCACGGCGAACGGCAGCTCCAGCGACTCGCCCACGGTGAACGGCGATTCCACCGCGCAGATGTACTCCGGGGCGCCGGGCGTGGGCTCGCCCGTGCCGCCGCCCGTCCACACCCCGCACTCCGGCGGGATCGTCACGGCGGTGGTGCCCTCGGGGATCTCGACCAGGACGCCGATCTGGGCGTCCGAGTTCACGAGGTTGAAGTCCGCCGGTCCGTTGTTGCGCACCGTCGCGGTCAGCTCGGCCTCGTTGCCCGGGGCGACGTCGGCGGTGGAACCGGTGACCTCGATGTCGGCCGTGTTGTCCGCCCCGATCTGCCACTGGGCGTGATCGGTCCGCACGACCGGCGGCGTGCCGTCCTCGACGAGTTCGAGCACCGGTCCGGTGGATGCGGCCGTTTTCGGCACGGAGGTGGACACGGCGGCGATCTCGTAGTCGACGAACTCGTAGAGCGCGGTGGGCTTCACGGCGATCCCGACGGGCGACGAGAGGCGGTAGGCCCTGCCCGGTTCGACCGGAGTGGTGAGGTGGCAGACCGCACGGTCCATGGACTGCCCGTGTCCCGAGGGGATGTCCGTGCTCGTTCCGTAGCTGCAGTTGGAGAACTGCTGGGCGAAGCCCAGACCGCGCGTCGTGGCGAGCGTGAGATCCACCTGGTCGGCCACGAGCGAACCGGAGTTGGACACCCTGATCGGGGTGTTCAGCGTCGAACCGGGCTCGACGTCCGCGGTGTCCGGAATCCTCTCGACGGCGAGATCCACCGCACCGACGGTGACCTTGACGGTCATCTCCTCGACGGTCGCGTTCGACGAGGTCGCGAAGAGCCGCGCCGTGCCCGTGGTCCCGAGCGGGGCGCCCGGCTTGGCGTTCATGTCCAGGACGCCGCCGTGGTACCCGTCGGGGGCGATGTCGTGCGCGGGCCACGTGCAGATGTCGCCCACGCAGGTGGAGTCGAGGTCCGTGAACGCGGAGATGCCGGAGGCGTCGATGGTGACGACCACGTCCTCGGCGGTACCGCCGTCGGTGTCCCCCTTCAGCCCCCAGCTGATCTGCGGCGGGTCCGACCGGTCGGCGGGCTGTGGCAGCCCCACCTCGGAGCGCACCACCGTGAACTTCAGCGCGGGCCCGTCCTCGGCGTGAACCGGGGCCCCCGCCAGGACCGTTCCGAACAAGGCGGCGGCCGTGAGCGCGAGCACTGTGGACCAGGCGCGCCGATGGACTGATGGCATCTGGTATTTCCCCTTCTGTCGGCCGGAGTTGGTGCACCGGCTGCCTCGTGTGACGAGCCGGGATCACAGATGGTTGTGCGGGAGTCCGGGAGTCCGGGAGTTCGCCCGTGAAATCGAAACGGACTCCGCCGAGACGGTGCGCACGTCGAGGGACTCGGGGGCCCCGGGGGCCTCGACAGGAAGCGGGACGACGGCAACCAGCAGTACACCGCCGACGCCGAGCACACCGACAGGTCGGTGCCGGACGCCATGCCGGACCCGGCGCCGCGCACGTTCTACCCGGTGTGCACGGGGGCGGACACCACCTCAGGGGCCGGTCCGGGGGAGGGAACGCGTCGTCGTGTCAAGCACGGCGCGAGCCCCCGGCCGTCACCTCATCCGCCGGGCGCCCACGGTCCAGAACACCGCGAACCCCGTCCATACGCTCGCGAACGCCCAGGTCAGCCAGTGCCCGCCGAACAGGGCCAGGGAGCCGAGCCAGGCGCTCCCGAAGGCCACGAAGAGCAGGCCGAAGCTGTGGAAGGCGAAGAGCTCAAAGAGGCGTCCGCTCAGCGCCGCCCAGACGCCGACCGCCAGGGCCAGACAGCCCACCGCCAGCTGCCACAGGACCCCGCTCTGCGAGGACGGCTCGTACGAGAAGGTGTGACCGAGCACCTTCAGCCCGACGACCTCGCCCTGCCACAAGCGGACTTCGGCGGGGTCGCCCGCCCGTGCCTTGTCGTACGTCCCCGAGTCCACCGCCAACCAGTCGGTGCGGGCGGGCCGTTCGATCTTGACGTCGTAGTACGTCGTGCAGGTCGTCGTACCGCCTCCGGAACTCCCGCTGGTGCCGTCGTAGCTGCACCGCTCGCCCGTCCGGCTGTCGAGCACCGTGCCCGCCTCGCGCCGCACGCACGCGTCCCCGCCGCCTTCGCCGGTGCCCCCGGCCGTGCTCCCGGCCGTACTGCCGCCCCCGGCCGCGCAGAGCGGCGCGTCGCGGTAGTCCATGGTCGCCGCGTACCCGTCGGCGATCTGCTGACCGCAGAGGAAGACCCCCCACCCGGCCGCGAGGACGACCAGTCCCCGTAACCAGACGGGCAGCCGCCCGCGGTTCCCGTTCCGTCCGTACCCCGTTGACTTCACCCAGCCGTGATTCCCGCCGGGCCAAGCCCCCATGCGCCGCCTCCGGCGGCGACACCGCCCGCGGCGGTCACAGTTCGCTCACGAGCCGTTCGCCCACGAGCCGGGCGGGCCCCCGGGCGCCGCGCCCTCACCTCCGGCGCCGTACCCTCACCCCCGCGCCGCCGCCAGGGCGTCCGCGACACCGGTCTCCTTGGGGCCCAGGAAGTGCGGGTCGGGTCGGAGGACGGCGTCCAGGACCGCCTTGCCCGCCGCGAGGACCTCCCGCGTACCGCCGTAGTACCAGGTGGCGTCGTGCGGTTCGTCGACGCCGACGCCGTACGCGTCGATCCCGGCGGCCCGGCAGAGCGCGACCGCCCGCCGGATGTGGAACCCCTGGCTCACCAGGACCGCGCGGTCCACCCCGAAGATCTTCTTCGCCCGCACGCAGGAGTCCCACGAGTCGAAGCCCGCGTAGTCCCGGACGATCCGCGCGGCGGGCACCCCGTGCGCGGTGAGGTAGGCCCGCATCGCGTCGGGCTCGTCGTACTCCGCACGGCTGTTGTCGCCGGTCACCAGGAGGACCTTCACCTTGCCGGCCCGGTACAACTCGGCCGCCGCGTCCAGCCGGTGCGCGAGGTACGGGGACGGCTTCCCGTCCCACAGCCCGGCCCCGAACACCACGGCCACGCCCTCGGCCGGAGCGTCGGCCGTGGTCCGTACACGCGCCTCGACCGAGGTGTACATCCAGGTCATCGGCGCCAGCGCCACCGCACACGCCACCATCAGCCCCTGGACCGCCCGCCGTTGACCGCGCCGGGTACGCGGCAGCCGCGCGGCCCACGCGCTCGGCCGCAGCACCCGCCGCAGCACCCGCCGCAGCACCCGCCGCAGCACCCGCCGCAGTCCCGGTGGCGTCAGGGCTCTCGGCAGTCTCGGTCGTCGCATGGAACTCCCCTTGATGAGCGGCGCACGGCGTTCGTGCCACCTCCCCCTCACCAGGGGACGAACGAGCGCGCTCCGGGGTTCTGCACCCGGGGAACTTCTCCCGGGCCCGGAGCCCCGGAGCCCCGGGCGTCCGGAACCCCCGGACTCGGCCGAGCGGGAACTCCGGGACAGAAAAGCGACGCCGGTGATCGGCTGAATCGTCTGTGTCCCCCGGGGCCTCGTGATCGCTACGGTGTTCGGGCATGGCTGAGGACCGTCCCGCATCCCTGGTGGGACAGCCCCTGGGGCGAGGAGGGATCGGATTGGACGCGACAGCGGCGGGCGGGGTTCCTCTCGCGCCCGGTGGAGCGCCGGTGGTCGGGCACTTGCTCAGGCTGGCGCGGGGGCGAGCGGCGTATCTGCAGGAGCTGCGGGGGTGCGGTGACGTCGTGGAGATGAGACTGGGGCGGCGTCCGTTCTACGTACTGAACGCCCCGGACGCCATACACGACGTGCTGGTGGCGCAGAGCGGGAAGTTCAGCAAGGGCACGCTGTTCGACCGGGTCCGGCCGTTCATGGGCAACGGGCTGGCGTCGTCCGACGGGCCCTTCCACCTCCGGCAGAGGCGCATGGTGCAGCCGGCGTTCCACCGGGAGCGGGTCGCCCGGTACGCGGACACGTTCGCGGAGGTCGCCGGGGCCCGGGTGGGCGGCTGGCCGACGGGGCGGATCGTGGCCATGGAGCGGGAGATGCGCGAGCTGGCCGTCGCGATGCTGGTGCCGACGCTCTTCCCGTTCGCCGAGGGGTCGGGGACCGGGCGGGCCATCGAGGATCTGGGCGCCCGCGTCAGCGGTGACCTCGGGGTCCTCGTGCGGGGCGTGCTCCGGGCCACCATCCTGCCACCGGCGCTCGCCGTCGTACCGACCCCGGGGCGGCGGAGGTTCCTGGCCTCGGCGGCGGCTTTGCGCCGGCTCGCCGAATCGGCCGTACGGCAGGCCCGCAGCAACCCGGAGAGCCACGGCGTTCTCGCGCTCATGCTCGCGTACGAGGGCGGCATGTCGGACGAGGAGGCGTGCGACGAGATGCTCACCTTCCTCGTCGCCGGTGTCGAGACCACGGCCACCTCCCTGTCGTGGGCCCTGCACGTGCTCGCCCGCAACCCGGACATGGCCGAGCGGATGAGCGCCGAAGCCCGGGCGGCCGGGCCGGGCGCCGTCACCCCCGCCGCCCTGCCGTACACCGCGCGGTTCGTCCAGGAGGTGCTGCGCCTGTACCAGCCCCTGTGGTTCATGGGGCGGCGGGCCCTGGAGCCCGTGCGCGTCGGGCGGTACGCGTTCCCGCGCGGGGCCGAGGTGATCTACAGCGCCGCGACGCTCCACCGCGACCCCGCCTGCTTCCCCGACCCGCTGCGCTTCGATCCCGACCGGTGGCTGACCCGGCCGGAGAAGAGCCTCCCGCGCGCCTCCTTCCTGCCCTTCGGAGCCGGTAACAGGAAGTGCATCGGCGACGGTTTCGCCTGGGCCGAGATGCTCGCCGTGCTCTCCGCCGTCACCACGCGCTGGCATCTGCACCCCGCTCCGGGGCACCGGGTCCGGGCGGTGGCGGACGCGCAGATCCACCCCGATGCCCTGCCGATGTCCGTCACTCCGCGAGACCCGAGCACGCCGCGAGACCCGAGCTGACCAGGAGCGTCGATGCTGGAGTTCCACCTGAGCGAGATCGACCTGTTCGGCACCGCGCGGGCGCGGGACGCTCAGCTGCGGGGCCTGACCCGGTTCCTCCCGGAGGCCGAGCCCGAGCCGCTGGACAAGGCGGAGCTGCTGGAGATCGAGAGCGAGTGCCGCCGGGACCGCCTCGCGCTGCTCGACGCCACCGACGAGGCGTACCGGGGCAGTACGCAGGGGCGTGCCTTCTCGGCGTGGCTGGCCGGGGCCGAACCGGCGGAGCTGATCTGCACGCGCAAGGGCGACACGTCACTGGAGGACGTGCACCGGTACATCGTCCGGGACGCCGTGCAGTGGCTCGCCCTGTGGCTCGCCGGTTATCGCCGGGATCCGCTGTGGCACGCGATCGCCAAGGCCGTGGCGTCGATGGCGGTCCTGGACGACGTCGTCGTCCCGCCGCAGGACGTGGCGGGCGGCGTGCACCGGCTCGGGGACGAGAGCCTGGGGGAGGTGCTGGACCGGGTGAAGGCGCTCGGCGGCGACCGGGACGCGCGGTGGCTCGCCCACGCCTACCAGGAGACGCTGTTCAGCGCGCGGATCCAGTTCTACGAGAAGTGGTCCACCGCCGCACCGGACATGGCACCGCCGGGCCACCTCGACGCCATCCAGGCGTACGTCCGTGAGCCGGACGTCCTGCGCGCGAGCGTCGTGCGGACCTACGCGGCCGAGACCCTGCCCGTCCTGCACCTGATCGCGTACTACTTCCGCCTCTCCTTCGACGACTGCGACTGGGCGGCCTTCGTCTCCGCCGGGGTGGCCCAGACCCTCGGCATGGACATCTCCAAGGACCAGTACGGCGTCGGCGTGAAGGAACCGACCAACTTCGGTGTCCGCCGCGACCGGGGCGAACGGGAGAACGCGCACCACCGCACCCGGCTGCACGGTGCGTTCTTGCGCCTGACCGCCCACTTCCACGACGTCACCGATTTCCCCGGCACCGTCTACGACCGCTACTCCCGCGTCTCCCTCTCCTACGCCAGGCTCGTGGACCGCTACATCGAACGCCGCGCCATGACCCGCCTGCCCATGGACGACAGCCTCTCCGCCGTCGTCGACGACGTGCTCACCGGTCGCTGACCGAGGGCGGTCTCATCCTTGGGGCGTCCACGGGGCCGGCAGCGGCTCGGGGCCGTCCAGGGCGTGACGGACCTTCTCCTTCAGGGACTTCGGCGGGGCCTGCCGCTCCTCCCGCGTGTGCACGAGGCGGGCGGTGGTCACGCGGAAGTGGCACGCGCGGTGGTTCTGGCGGACGTGGACCAGCCAGGAGCCGTCGCCCGCGAGGAAGGCGCTGCGGCCCGGGGTTTCCCCGGGACGGGCGTGGCGGGCCAGGATGCCCGGTACGAAGTGCAGCGCCGCGTCCTCGGCGACGGCGCGCGCGTCCGACTCCGTCCCGCTCACGGGGTGACTCGCGACCAACGTCCAGTGGTGCAGCCTCAGTTCGACGCCGTCCGCCCGCCGTGTCCCGCGGGTGTCCTCCTCGATCAGGACGTACCACCGATCAGCCATGGCCGAAGCCTACGGGTTGCTCCGAGCGGGTCGCGATACTCCAACCAGCCGTGGCCGGGGCGGGGTTCGGGTCCCGGTGCGAGGCCGGTTTCTCAGATGCGGCGGCACGCCGTGGCCTCGAACTCCGACAGCGCGGCGAAGCGGACGGCCTCCTCGCCGTCCTCCGTGTACTCCTGGTAGAGGACCTTTCCGGGCATGAGCCGATCCCGGTCGGCCGTGGTGAAGTCGATGTCCTCGGACCCCAGGCGGTGGTCCTCGGTCCATCCGAAGAGGGTGTAGACGGTGCCGTCCTTGAGTGGCCCAGGATCCCTGACCGTGGTCCAGCCGGAGGTGGGGGAGTCGAGCGACCAGGTGGTCAGCCCGGCCTCCAGGCGTCGATCGGGGGTCCACTCGCCGACGCGGACTCCTCCCTGCGGGTCGGAAGTCTTGGCCAGGAGGCCCACGTTGTCGATGTGGTCCTCGCAGACCACGATGACGCCGAGCAGCCGGCCGTCGGTCGTCACGGAGATGCCGGTGACGGCCACGTCGTCGGCGCCGCACCCGGAGGTCGTGGCCAGGGCCAGGCCGACCGCCCACATGCGTGCCCACCGCCGTAAGACCGGCCTTGCAGAGACCGTCGGCACCGAACTCCCCCTTGTCCGGGACCTTTTGGGATGGTCCTCGTGCGTCGGATGGTAGGCCCGGGCCGTGCGGGGGCACGGCGTGGCGGTTCTTCCGTTGCGCCCCCGTTGCGGATTCGTAGTGGCAGGCTCCTCGGCCCGCCGCGCCGGGAGTTCACCGTGCACGACCCTTGACGAGTACACGAAGACCGGCCAAGAATGATCACGCACTGCGGTATGACAACGTTGTCTACGTCGGAAGAGGCGTTCTTTCCATGAGATGGACCCACTGGATGCGTGGCGCGGGGACGGCGGCTGCCACGGCCGCGCTCCTCGGCGGAGCCGTCGCCGCGCCGGCCGCGGCCGACTCCGGCCGGCACGGTCAGGACAGGCTCACCGATCTCGTCAACCCGTTCATCGGGTCCGAGAACGAGGGCAACACCTACCCCGGTGCGGCCGTGCCGTTCGGCATGGTGCAGTTCTCGCCCGACACCGGCCACAACACCGGGTACGACTACTCCCAGAACCACATCCGGGGCTTCTCCACCGTGCACATCTCCGGTGTGGGCTGCGGCCTCGGCGGCGACCTCCCGGTGCTCCCGACGACCGGCGACATCACCTCGACGGACAACGCCGTCTACGCCGCCGAGTTCAGCCACGACGACGAGAAGGCCGCTCCCGGCACGTACGAAGTCGGCCTGAAGTCCGGCATCAAGGCGGAGCTGAGCGCCACCGCCCGTACCGGGGTGCAGCGTTACACCTTCCCCGCCACCGACAAGGCCAACGTCCTCATCAACGCGGGCCAGTCGCTGCACAAGACGGTGAGCACCAAGGTCGAGATCCTCGACAACCGCACCGTGCGCACCGCCATCACCGGCAGCGGCTTCTGCCAGGACACCAAGCCGTACACGGTGTACACGATCACCCGCTTCGACCGGCCGTTCAAGGTCTCCGGCACGTGGAAGGGCGACGTCGTCACCGAGGGCTCCACGTCCTCCACCGCCGCCGGTGAGCGCAACGGCGCCTTCCTGCGGTTCGACACCACCAAGGACCGCACCGTCGAGGCGACGACCGCGATCTCCTACGTGGACGCCAAGGGCGCGGCCCTCAACCTCCGCTCCGAGGGCGGCCGTAGTTACGACCACGTCGCGAAGGCCGCCCAGGCCGCGTGGGAGGACCGGCTCGAGGACGTCCAGGCGCAGGGCGGCAGCGAGACCGTCCGCCGGACCTTCTACTCCTCGCTGTACCGCTCGTTCCTCGCGCCCAACGTGGGCAGCGACGTGGACGGCCGTTACACCGGCTGGGACCAGAAGATCCACCGGGCCAAGGGCTTCACGTACTACCAGAACTGGTCGCTCTGGGACACCTACCGCACCCAGGCGCAGCTGCTGTCGCTGCTCGCGCCCAGCGAGTCCCGCGACATGGCGATCTCCGTCATCAAGATCGACGAAGAGAGCGGCTGGCTCCCCAAGTGGGGTTACGGCACGGTCGAGACGAACATCATGACCGGTGACCCGGTCACCCCGTTCCTCACCAACGCCTACCAGCAGGGCCTCCTCAAGGGGTACGAGGAGAAGGCGTACAAGGCGCTGAAGAAGAACGCGGACGGCGTGCCGCCCGCCGACTCCGCTCCGGTGGGCCGCGAGGCCAACAAGGAGTACCTGGAGAACGGCTTCGCCCCGTACATCGCGAACCGCGCGCACGTGAAGCCCGGTGACTCGGACTACGACCACGGCGCCTCCGCGACCCTGGAGTACGCGCTCTCCGACGCGATGCTCGGCCAGATGGCCAAGGACCTCGGCCACAAGGCCGACGCCGCGCGCTACACCGAGCGGGCCCAGAACTACCGCAAGATCTTCGACAGTTCGACCGGCTTCTTCCGTGCCCGTGACGCCTCCGGCGCCTTCACCGGCCCGGTCGACCCGGCGCAGAGCGTGGGCTTCCACGAGGGCACCTCGTGGCAGTACCAGTGGCTCGTCCCCCAGGACCTGCCCGGCATGGTCGACCTGATCGGCGGCACCCAGTCCGCCAACGCCCGCCTCGACTCCTTCTTCGCCTACGACCAGCTGGTCCAGGACCCGGCGAAGACCGCCCGTGAGACGTGGGTCAACGGCCCGTACGCGTACTACAACGCGGACAAGTACAACCCGCAGAACGAGCCCGACCTGATCGCCCCGTACACCTACCTCTCGACCGGCGAGCCCTGGAAGACGACCGACGTGGTGCACGCCGCGCTGACTCTCTTCACGGACACCCCGACCGGTATGACGGGCAACGACGACCTCGGCACGATGTCCGCCTGGAACGTCCTCTCCTCCATCGGGATCTTCCCGGTCCAGCCGGGCACCGACACGTGGGGCCTCTCCACCCCGGTCTTCGAGCGGGTGGACCTGACGCTGGACAAGCGCTACTACCCGAACGGCAAGCTCACCGTGAAGGCTCCGGGCACCTCGGACTCGGCGCGCTACATCCAGTCCGCGAAGGCCGACGGCCGCTCGTACGCCAAGACCTACCTGACCACGGCCGACATCCGTGACACCCGCGAGCTGACCTACAAGGTCGGCACGGAGCCCTCGACGTGGGGCACCTCGGTGAGCGCGGCTCCGCCCGCCCTGAAGTGACGCGCTGACCGGCACGCACTCGGTACACCGACGCGAGGACCCGCCCCTCACCGGGGGCGGGTCCTCCCGTTTTCCGCCACCGCGGGAGCCCTTAGCATCGTGCGATGAGAACCCCACGCCTGGTCGCCACCGACCTCGACGGAACCCTCCTGCGACGTGACGGCAGCCTCTCCGACCGGAACCTGCGCGCGCTGCGGACCGCGCGGGACGCCGGTGCGGAGGTCGTCGTGGTCACCGCCCGGCCGCCCAGGTACCTCGACCGGCTCGCCGAGTCGACCGGGCTGACCGGCACGGCGGTGTGCAGCAACGGCGCGCTCGTCTACGACATCGCCACCCGTACGGTCACCGCCTCCCGGCCGCTGGCCCTGCCCACCGCCCGGCTCGTCGCCGACCGGTTCGCGGCGGAACTGCCGGAGATCTCCTTCGGGATCGAGACCGGTGACCGGGTTCTCTTCGAGCCCTCCTTCCTGCTGCGGTTCTCCGGCGACGACGAGGGGGCGTCCGTCGTCCCGTCCCGGGAAGCCCTCTGGAGCACCGGCACACACCCCATCACCAAGCTGCTCGCCTGGTCGGACCGGACCGAGGCCGACGCCCTGCTCGCGACGGTCGAGCGGGCGGCGCCCGGACTCGCCCAGTACACGCACTCCGGCGGGCGCGGGCTGCTGGAGATCAGCGCCACGGGAGTCACCAAGGCTGGCACCCTGTCGCTGCTCTGCGCGGAGCGCGGGCTCACCGCCGCCGACGTCGTCGCCTTCGGGGACATGCCCAACGACCTGGACATCCTCCGCTGGGCCGGAGCCGGCTACGCCATGGCCAACGCCCACCCCGCCGTCCTCGCCGCCGCCCCGTACCGCACGCTCACGCACGAGGAGGACGGCGTCGGCGTGGTCCTGGAGCAGCTGTACGGAGCCGTCGGCGCGGGGTCCCTCGGTGCGGGATCCTTCGGCACGGGGGAGCCCGGTGCGGGGGAGGAGTTCACGGTCACCCCGGTCGTCACCCACGTTCCGACCACCCCCGCCGCCCGTGTCACCCCCGTACCGAGGAGCTGACAACGGCCCACGGGCGCCCGTGAGGACGGCGAAAACACCCGGGACCCCTCGCGGCAACGGAGAGGCAACCTCGGTCCGGCAGGCTGGCGCCAGGACGGTACGGGCTCCTCGGCACCAGGCGTGCCGGCGCCCCCGCACCCCGGCGCCCCGCCGTCCCCCGCCGTCGCCTCCCGGAACGGAACCCGCAGGCCCATGCAGCGCACCCGGCCCTCCGCCCGCCCCACGGGCGACACCTTCGAAGAGGCCCACGGCTCCCCGGCCCTGGTCGCCGTGGCGCACGGCAGCCGGGACCCGCGGGCGCTCCGGACGGTGACGCGACTTCTCGACCGGGTACGGGAGGCGCGCCCCGGCCTCGACGTGCGCCTCGGCCACATCGAGCTGAACGAACCGCTGCTGCCGCGTACGCTCGCCGGTCTCGCGGGCGGCTCCGCCGTTCTCGTACCACTGCTGCTCGGCCGGGGCTACCACGTCAAGCACGACCTGCCCGCGCTCGCCGCCGCCGCACCCGCCGTCCGTACCCGCGTCGCCGCCCCGCTCGGCCCCCACCCGCTGCTGGTGGAGGCGTTGTACGGGCGGCTCGTCGAAGCGGGCTGGGCCGCCGGGCGCGGGGACGCCGTCGTGCTGGCCGCCGCGGGGTCCCGCGACCCCGAGTCCGCCGCCGACACCCGGCGCACCGCCCGCCTGCTCGCCGAGCGGCTGGGCGGGGTCCCGGTGGTGCCCGCGTACGCCTCCGCCGCCACGCCCACGGTGCCCGTCGCGGTCCACGCGCTGACCGCCCGGGGGCACCACCGCACCGCCGTGGCCTCGTACTTCACCGCCCCGGGCCGCTTCGCGACGGCGGCGGCGGAGGCCGCCCCGGGCATCGCGGCGTCCCCGCTCGGCGACCACCCCGCGATGGTCCGGCTGCTGCTGCACCGCTACGACCAGGCGTGCGGGGGCGCGGCTCCGGCGGCCGGCGGCCCGCGGGCCGGCGAACCGCTGCTCGCGTCCGTCTGATTCCGGCCCCGCCCGTCCGTGCGGTTCCTTCCCGCACGATCCCGGTCAACTGCCGGATCCGGTCGTTATGGTCGTCACCATGGACGGGACACACGAGATCGGTACGCACGGGACACACCAGCACGGGACGCGACACACCGACAGCACGGACCGGGACGCGCGGGACGAGAAGGACCCGGGCGAGCCCGGCACGGACCGGCCGGCCGCGCCGACGTCCTCGACGCCGCACCCCGCGGCACCCGTTGCCGGCTCGCCCTCGTACTACCCGCCCCCGGGCTACGCCCCCTCCGACACCGAGCGCTGGGACACCGAGGCCGACAAACGCCCCGGCCGCACCGCCTTCCAGCGCGACCGCGCCCGCGTGCTGCACTCCGCCGCGCTGCGCAGACTGGCCGGAAAGACACAGGTCGTCACGCCCGGCACCCGGGGCGTGGGCTGGGACGCCAGTCCGCGCACCCGGCTCACCCACTCCCTGGAGTGCGCGCAGGTCGGCCGGGAGCTGGGGGCGGTCCTCGGCTGCGATCCGGACCTGGTGGAGACGGCCTGCCTGGCGCACGACCTGGGCCACCCGCCGTTCGGCCACAACGGCGAACAGGCCCTCAACGAGTTCGCCGCCGACTGCGGCGGCTTCGAGGGCAACGCCCAGTCGCTGCGGCTGCTGACCCGGCTGGAACCGAAGCGGTTCGTCCGCGACCCGCTCACCGGCGAGCCCACCAGCGTCGGCCTCAACCTCTCGCGGGCCGCGCTCGACGCCGCGACCAAGTACCCCTGGCCGCGCGGCGGACACCCCACCGACCCGAAATCGGCCAAGTTCGGGGTGTACGAGGACGACCTGCCGGTCTTCTCCTGGGCCCGCGAGGGCGCCCCGCCCGGCCGGACCTGCTTCGAGGCCCAGGTGATGGACTGGTCCGACGATGTGGCGTACTCCGTCCACGACTTCGAGGACGGCCTGCACGCGGGCCACTTCGTCCCCGCCCGCCTGCACGACCCGGCCGAGCGGGAGGCGATCTGGGCGGCGGCCATCGGCCGGTACGTCCCGCCGGACACCGACCCCGAGGAGCTCGCCGAGGCGCTGGACCGGCTCACCGGCCAGGAGTGGTGGCCGCACGCCTACGACGGCTCGGCCGTGGCGCAGGCCCGGCTGAAGGACGCCACCAGCCAGCTCATCGGCCGGTTCTGCCAGGCCGCCGAGACCGCGACCCGCGAGGTCCACGGTCCCGGCCGGCTCACCCGGTACGGAGCCGAACTCGTCGTCCCCCGCGAGGTCCGCGCCGAGTGCGCGGTGCTCAAGGCCGTCGCCGTCCGGTACGTCATGCAGCGCACCGAACAGGAGGCGATCCGCGCCGACCAGCGCGTCGTCATCGCCGAACTCGCCGCCGCGCTCACCGCCTGCGCGCCGGACGTCCTGGAACCCCAGTTCCGCGCCCTGTTCGAGACCGCGCCCGACGACCGTGCCCGCAAGCGCGTCCTGGTGGACCAGATCGCCGCCCTCACGGACGCCTCGGCACGCTCCCTGCACAGGTACGTCACGGGGCAGGCCCCCTGACGCGCCGTGACCTGCGGGGCGCGGCGGTCGGCCCCCGGCGGCGGGGCGGATGATGTGCTGGCACACAGCCGGGCCCGCAACCGTGGGACATGCGCCAGGAGGGGCACACCCTCTTTCGCCCTCACCCTCCGTGCGGGAGGCTCGCAGGGTGAGGGCGCCGCGCAGTACGCACTGAGGAGGCAGCAAGTGGTGGACGCACACAGGACGTTCGTCATCGTCGGCGGAGGACTGGCCGGCGCGAAGGCGGCCGAGGAACTCCGCTCGCAGGGGTTCGACGGCCGGGTGATCCTGATCGGCGACGAGCGCGACCACCCCTACGAGCGGCCACCGCTCTCCAAGGGGTACCTCGCCGGAAAGGCGGACCGCGACAGCGTGTTCGTCCAGGAGAAGGCGTGGTACGCGGGTGCCGACGTGGAACTCCACCTCGGCCAGCCGGTCACCTCCGTCGACCGGTACGCCCGTTCGGTCCAGCTCGGCGACAACACCGTGATCCACTACGACAAGTTGCTCCTCGCCACCGGCTCCGAACCGCGCCGTCTGCCCGTCCCGGGCACCGACCTGGTCGGCGTCCACCACCTGCGCCGCCTCGCCCACGCCGACCGGCTGCGCGGTGTGCTCTCCGCCCTCGGCCGGGACAACGGCCACCTGGTGATCGCCGGGGCAGGCTGGATCGGCCTGGAGGTCGCGGCGGCGGCCCGCGGCTACGGCGCCGAAGTCACCGTCGTGGAGTCCGAGCCGACCCCGCTGCACGGCGTCGTCGGCCCCGAGCTGGGCCAGATCTTCACCGACCTGCACAGCGACCACGGCGTCCGCTTCCACTTCGGCGCCCGCCTCACCGAGATCGTCGGCCAGGACGGCGTGGTGCTCGCCGCGCGCACCGACGACGGGGAGGAGCACCCCGCCCACCACGTGCTCGCCGCGATCGGCGCCGCCCCGCGCACCGGCATCGCCGAGGCCGCCGGGCTGGAGCTCGCCGACCGGGCGCACGGCGGCGGCATCGCCGTGGACGCCTCGCTGCGCACCTCCGACCCGCACATCTACGCCGCCGGGGACGTCGCCTCGGTCGAACACCCGCTCTTCGGCACCCGGCTGCGCGTCGAGCACTGGGCCAACGCCCTGAACGGCGGCCCGGCCGCCGCGCGCGCGATGCTCGGCCAGGAGGTGAGCTACGACCGGGTGCCGTACTTCTTCTCCGACCAGTACGACCTGGGCCTCGAATACTCGGGGTGGGCGCCGCCCGGCAGCTACGACCAGGTCGTCATCCGGGGCGACGCGCGCAAGCGCGAGTTCCTCGCCTTCTGGCTGCGGGACCGCCGCGTGCTGGCCGGGATGAACGTCAACGTGTGGGACGTCACGGAGACCGTCCAGGCGCTGATCACCGCCCGCTCCCAGCACGACCCGGACGCCCTGGCCGACCCCTCGGTGCCGCTCGAATCCCTGCTCTGACCGCCGCTGCGGCCTCCCGGACCCGTCCGGGCCCCCGTCCCGTACCCGAAGACGTGCCGCACCTCCGTGTACGGGACATGCCACCGTCAAGCGCCCGGCGCACATGCGCGCGCACGGGCGTCCCCCGCCCGCGCGACGGTGCCCTCCGCCCGTAGCGAAAGGGGCCCTTCCGCGCCCGAGGAAGGGCCCCTTCCGCGCCCGCGCCTCCCGGCCAGGGCAGCAACCCCTCGCGCCCCCGTAGACTTCTCCCGTGGCTGGCAGGATCAATGACGACGACGTGAAGGCGGTACGGGACGCGGTCCCGATCGACTCCGTCGTGTCCGAATACCTCCAGCTCAAGAACGCGGGCGGCGGAAACCTCAAGGGACTCTGCCCCTTCCACGACGAGAAGTCCCCCTCCTTCCAGGTCAGCCCCTCCAAGGGTCTGTTCCACTGCTTCGGCTGCCAGGAGGGCGGCGACACCCTCGCGTTCGTGATGAAGATCGACCACCTCACCTTCTCCGAGACGGTCGAGCGCCTCGCCGCGAAGGCGGGCATCACCCTGCGCTACGAGGAGGGCGGCTACAACCCCTCCCACCAGCGCGGCGAACGCATCCGGCTGATCGAGGCCCACCAGGCCGCCGCGAAGTTCTACGTCGAGCAGCTCGACGGACCCGAGGCCGAGATCGGCCGGAAGTTCCTCGCCGAGCGCGGCTTCGACCAGGCCGCCGCCGCCCACTTCGGCGTCGGCTACAGCCCCGCCGGATGGGACCACCTCACCCGCTACCTGCGCGGCAAGGGCTTCAGCGACAAGGAACTCATCACCTCCGGCCTCTCCCAGGACGGCAGGCGCGGCCCGATCGACCGGTTCCGGGGCCGGCTGATGTGGCCCATCAGCGACACCGCCGGGGAGATCGTCGGCTTCGGCGCGCGCAAGCTGCGCGACGACGACAACGGCCCGAAGTACCTGAACACCCCCGAGACCCCGATCTACAAGAAGTCGCAGGTCCTCTACGGCATCGACCTCGCCAAGAAGGACATCGCCAAGGCCAGCCGCGCCGTCGTCGTCGAGGGCTACACCGACGTCATGGCCTGCCACCTGGCCGGCGTCACCACCGCCATCGCCACCTGCGGCACCGCCTTCGGCAACGACCACATCAAGATCCTGCGCCGCCTCCTGATGGACAACGGCAGCGCCCGCGTGATCTTCACCTTCGACGGCGACGCCGCCGGCCAGAAGGCCGCCCTGCGCGCCTTCGAGGACGACCAGAAGTTCGCCGCCGAGACCTACATCGCCATCGCGCCCGACAACATGGACCCGTGCGACCTGCGCCTGGTCAAGGGCGACGACGCCGTCCGCGACCTCGTCGAACCCCGCACCCCGCTCTTCGAGTTCGCGCTCCGCCAGATCGTCGCGCGCTACGACCTGGAGACCCCGGCCGGCCGCGCCGCCGCCCTGGACGAGGCCGCGCCCGTCGTCGCGAAGATCAAGACGAGCAGCGTCCAGCGCGAGGTGGCCGTCCAGCTCGCCGGGCTCGTCGGCATCCTCGACCAGGAGTACGTCGTCCACCGCGTCCACCAGCTCGCCCAGTGGGCGCGCGGCCGGGGCGGCGACGGAGGCCGCCAGGGCAACGGCGGCAAGCCGGCCCGCCCCGGCGCCCGGCACCAGGACGTGGCGCCCGTCTCCGTCGCCCCCTCCGGCCCCGCGCTCAACCTCCGCAGCCCCGCCCACCGCACCGAACGCGAGCTCCTCAAGCTGGCCCTCCAGAAGCCCGCCCTGGTCTCGCCCGCCTTCGACGCGTACGGCTCCGACGAGTTCACCGCCCCGCCCTACGCGGCGGTGCGCGAGTGCATCGCCGAGGCGGGCGGCGCGGAACAGGGCGTCGCCGAACCCCGCGACTACCTGGCCGCCGTCCTGGAGGCCACCCCGCACGACTCGGTGCGCAAGCTCGTCACCGAGCTCGCCGTCGAGGTCTTCCACGGCAAGTCCATCGACGAGACCTACGCGGGCATGCAGCTCGTCCAGGTCCGGCTGCGCGCCGTGGACCGCCGGATCGCCGACGTCAACAGCGGCCTCGCCCGCCTCGGCTCCCAGGTCGCCCCCGACCACCTCGCCGCCGCGCAGAACGAGGTCTGGGTCCTCCAGCAGTACGCCCAGGCGCTCCGCAGCCACGGCGCCGACGCGCTCTGACAGACCCCCGGCGCGCCCGCGACCGCTCGGGCCCCCCGGCGCGCAGGCGGGACGACAGCACCGAAAAAACCGCCGCACGCCCCTCGTGGCGGTGTTGTGCCGTACGCCACACTGGACGGCGGTGCCTGAGTCATCGGAGCGCGTCGGCCCACCGAGGGCGGACCCCGTCCCCGCGTTCCGGCAGCGATCACCTGGAGGTCGCCCCCGTGCAGACCCGGACCGTGACGAGTACGACGGACCACGCCCCCGTGCACACCCCCGCGTACGCCCCCGGGATTCCCCCGCAGAGCAGGGCCGCGCACCATCCGGAGAGCGGGGCCCGGCCGCCCGCGCCCCCCGACGCCGTGCTGGAGGAGCAGGACGACGAGGAGACCGCACCCGCCGCACCCCCGGGCCGGACCACCGAGCACACCGGGACCGGATCGGACCTGCTGCGCCAGTACCTCCGGGAGATCGGCCGCGTCCCGCTGCTCACCGCCGCGGAGGAGGTGGAACTGGCCCGCCGCGTCGAGGCCGGGCTCTTCGCCGAGGAACGCCTCGCCACCGGCCCCCGCCCCGACTCCCGGCTCGCCCACGACCTCGACCTGCTCACCGTCCTCGGCCGCAACGCCAAACGCCGCCTCATCGAGGCCAACCTCCGGCTCGTCGTGTCCGTCGCCAAACGCTATGTCGGACGCGGCCTCACCCTGCTCGACCTGGTCCAGGAGGGGAACCTCGGACTCATCCGGGCCGTCGAGAAGTTCGACTACACCCGGGGCTACAAGTTCTCCACCTACGCGACCTGGTGGATCCGCCAGGCGATGTCCCGCGCCCTCGCCGACCAGGCCCGCACCATCCGCGTCCCGGTCCACGTCGTGGAGCAGATCAACCGCGTCGTGCGGGTACGCCGCCGGCTGCTCCAGGAACGCGGCCACGAGCCCGCCGCCGAGGAGGTCGGCGCCGAACTCGGACTCAGCGCCGAACGCGTCCGCGAGGTCCTGCGGCTCGCCCAGGAACCCGTCTCCCTGCACGCCCCGGTCGGCGAGGAGGACGACGCCTGCCTCGGCGACCTCATCGAGGACGGCGACGCCGCCTCACCCGCCGAGTCGGCGTCCTTCCTGCTGCTGCGCGAACACCTCGAAGCCGTGCTCTCCACCCTCGGCGAACGCGAACGCCGGGTCGTCCGGCTCCGCTACGGCCTCGACGACGGGCGCTCCCGCACCCTGGAGGAGATCGGCACCCTCTTCGGCGTGACCCGCGAGCGCATCCGCCAGATCGAGGCCAAGACCCTCGCCCGGCTCCGCGGCCACGCCTACGCCGAACAGCTCCGCGGCTACCTCGACTGAGCCACCCGGGCCCCGGCCCCGGCCCCCACGAAACGCCGGAGGGCGCCCCGGGACGGCCGTGCGGACCGTCCAGGAGCGCCCCCGGAGCCGTACGCCCCTCAGTCGACCTCGGCCAGCGCCTCGGCGAACTGCGCCGCGTACAGCCGCGCGTAGGCGCCCTTGGCGGTCAGCAGCTCGTCGTGCGAACCCTGCTCCACGATCGAACCGTTCTCCATCACCAGGATCACGTCGGCGTCCCGGATAGTGGAGAGCCTGTGCGCGATCACGAAGCTGGTCCGCCCGTGCGCGAGGCGCGCCATCGCCTTCTGGATCAGCACCTCGGTACGGGTGTCCACCGAGCTGGTCGCCTCGTCGAGGACGAGGATCACCGGGTCGGACAGGAACGCCCGCGCGATGGTGATCAGCTGCTTCTCACCCGCGCTGACCCCGGTGCCCTCGTCGTCGATGACCGTGTCGTACCCCTCGGGGAGGGTACGGACGAACCGGTCCGCGTGGGCGGCGCGGGCCGCCTCCTCGATCTCCTCCCGGGTGACCTCGCGCGCGGCGCCGTACGCGATGTTCTCCGCGATCGAACCGCCGAACAGCCAGGTGTCCTGGAGGACCATCCCTATCCCGGACCGCAGCTCGTCGCGCGACATCCGCGCCACGTCCACGCCGTCCAGCACGATCCGGCCGCCGGTCACCTCGTAGAACCGCATCAGCAGGTTGACCAGCGTGGTCTTGCCCGCACCCGTCGGCCCCACGATGGCCACCGTCTGCCCCGGCTCCACGGTCAGCGACAGATCCTCGATGAGCGGCTTCTCCGGGTCGTAGCGGAACGACACGTTCTCCAGCCGCACACTGCCCAGCAGCTCGGCGGGGCGCTCCGCGTCCACCGGATCCGCCTCCTGCTCGTCGGCGTCCAGCAGCTCGAAGACCCGCTCGGCCGACGCGACACCGGACTGCAGCAGGTTCGCCATCGACGCGACCTGCGTCAGCGGCATCGAGAACTGCCGCGAGTACTGGATGAACGCCTGCACGTCACCGATCGACAGCGAACCAGACGCCACCCGCAGCCCGCCGACGACCGCGACCAGCACGTAGTTCAGGTTCGACACGAACATCATCAGCGGCTGCATGATGCCGCTGTTGAACTGCGCCTTGAACGCGGCCTCGTGGAGGGCTTCGTTCTCCTCCGCGAACCGCTGCGCCGACTCGTCCTGGCGCCCGAAGACCTTCACCAGGCTGTGCCCGGTGTACATCTCCTCGATGTGGGCGTTGAGCTTGCCGGTCACCTTCCACTGCTGCACGAACTGCGGCTGCGAACGCTTGCCCACCCGCGACGCCACGACCACCGACAGCGGCACCGTGACCAGCGCCACCAGCGCCAGCAGCGGCGAGATCCAGAACATCATCACCAGCACGCCGACGATCGTCAGCAGCGAGTTGATCAGCTGCCCCATCGTCTGCTGGAGCGTCTGCGAGATGTTGTCGATGTCGTTGGTCGCCCGGCTCAGCACCTCACCGCGCTGCTTCTGGTCGAAGTACGACAGCGGCAGCCGCGACAGCTTCGCCTGGAGATCCTCGCGGAGCCGGAACACCACCCGGTTGATCATCCGGATCGACAGCCGCGTCGACGCCAGCATCAGCAGCCCGGCACCGACGTAGACCGCCAGCACCGCAAGGAGCACATGGCCCACCGCGGTGAAGTCGATGCCCTGCCCCGGCGTGAAGTCCACCCCGGAGAGCAGGTCCGCCATCGCGCCGTCGCCCTTGTCCCGCAGCGCCTGGATCGCCTGCGCCTTCGTTGTGCCCTCGGGCATGCTCCGCCCGACGACCCCGCCGAAGATCAGGTCCGTCGCCGCGCCCAGGATCTTCGGCCCGACCACCGACAGCCCCACGCTCAGCACACCCGCGCAGAGCATCAGGTACAGCGAGGACTTCTCCGCGCTGAACCGCCCCAGCAACCGCTTCGCCGACCCCTTGAAGTCCGCGGACTTGCTCGCGGGCGCCCCGGCCATCATCCGTCCGCCCGGCCCGGCCATTACGCCGCCTCCGCTTCCGTCAGCTGGGAGAGAACGATCTCCCGGTACGTCTCATTGCCGTCCATCAGCTCGCGATGGGTACCCGTGCCCACCACCCGGCCCTCGTCCAGGACGAGAATCCGGTCGGCGTCGCGGATGGTCGACACCCGCTGCGCGACGATCACCACCGTCGCCCCCGCCGTCTCCCGCCCGAGCGCCGCGCGCAGCGCCGCGTCGGTCGCGTAGTCGAGCGCCGAGAACGAGTCGTCGAAGAGGTAGATCTCCGGCTTGCGCACCAGGGTCCGCGCGATGGCCAGACGCTGCCGCTGACCGCCCGAGACATTGGTGCCGCCCTGCGCGATCGCCGAGTTCAGGCCGTTGTCCAGCCGCTCCACGAACTCCTTGGCCTGCGCCACCTCCAGCGCGTGCCACAGCTCCTCGTCGGTCGCGTCCGGGTTCCCGTACCGCAGGTTCGACGCCACCGTCCCCGAGAAGAGGTACGGCTTCTGCGGGACCAGGCTCACCGTCTTCGCCAGCAGCGCCGGGTCCAGCGTCCGCACGTCCGTGCCGTCGACGAGAACCTCGCCCTCCGTCACGTCGAACAGCCGCGGCACGAGCCCGAGGAGCGTCGACTTCCCGCTGCCCGTCGACCCGATGATCGCGGTCGTCTCGCCGGGCCGGGCCACCAGGTCCACCGCGCGCAGCACCGACTCCTCGGCGCCCGGATAGCGGAACTCCGCACCCCGCAGCTCCAGATGGCCGTGGCGGCGCAGCTCCGTCACCGGGGCGACCGGCGGCACCACGCTGGACTCGGTCTCCAGGACCTCGTCGATGCGCTCCGCGCACACCTCGGCGCGCGGCACCATCATGAACATGAAGGTGGCCATCATGACGGACATGACGATCTGCATCAGATAGGACAGGAACGCCGTCAGCGCGCCGATCTGCATCCCGCCGCTGTCGATCCGGTGCGCGCCGAACCACACCACCGCGATCGACGACACGTTCACCACCGTCATCACGGTCGGGAACATCAGCGCCATCAGCCGGCCCGTGGAGACCGCCACGTCGGTCAGCTCCGTGTTCGCACCCCGGAACCGCTCCACCTCGTACCCGTCGCGCACGAAGGCGCGGATCACGCGGTTGCCGGAGATCTGCTCGCGCAGCACCCGGTTCACCGTGTCGAGCCGCTTCTGCATCGTGCGGAACAGCGGACGCATCTTCCGGACGATCAGGCTCACCGCGATCCCGAGCAGCGGCACCACGGCCAGCAGCACGGAGGAGAGCGGCACGTCCTGGCCGAGCGCCATGATGATCCCGCCGACGCACATGATCGGCGCGGACACCATCAGCGTGAAGCTCATCAGGACCAGCATCTGGATCTGCTGGACGTCGTTGGTCGTACGGGTGATCAGCGAGGGGGCCCCGAACCGGGCGACCTCACGGGCCGAGAACGACTGCACCCGGTCGAAGACCGAGGCCCGCAGGTCACGGCCGAGCGAGGAGGCGGTCCGCGCCCCGAAGTAGACGGCGCCGATGTTGCAGACGACCTGGACGACGCTGACGGCGATCATCACACCGCCGTACTCCAGGATGTAGCCCGTGTCGCCCTGCACGACACCGTTGTCGATGATGTCGGCGTTCAGGCTGGGCAGGTAGAGCGAGGCACAGGTCTGCAGGAGCTGGAGGAACACCAGCAGCAGGATCGGCCTTCGGTAGGGGCCCAGGAAGGACCTGAGCAGTTTTATGAGCACGCGTGTCTCTCGGGTCGGCGACGGCAGAGGCCGAACCATCTTGCCGTGCCGCCCTCCGAAGGGACGAACGGATTTCCCCAAACAGAGGTCAAGAAGCGCGCGCGGGGCTCACGACCGCCGTCAGTCCGTACCGGCCTCCGCGCCCGGCCCGTCGGACGCGAACGCCCCCGGGTGGATCTGGTCGCGCGTCGCCTCGTACTGCTGACGCACCGCCCGCCCCACCGGCAGCTCCTCGCCCGGCTCCAGCACCTGCGCCGCCGCACCCTGCCAGGCCGGGGGAGAGGCAGGGTCGAGCCGGCCCTGCGAGACCCCCAGCGCCCACGCCGCCTGCCGGGCCGCGCCCAGCGCCGCGTACTGCGCGGGCTGCGGCACGACGACCTGCGTACCGAAGAGCGCCGGAGCCATCGCCCGGACGGCGGGCAGCTCGGCCGCCGCGCCCAGCAGGAACACCCGCCGCACGTGCACCCCGCGCCGCCGCAGCACGTCGAGCGCGTCGGCCAGCGAGCAGAGCATCCCCTCGAACGCGGCCCGCGCCAGGTGCTCCGGCTTCATCGACTCGCGCCGCAGCCCGCAGAGCGTGCCCGCCGCGTGCGGCAGCTGCGGGGTCCGCTCACCCTCCAGGTACGGCAGGAGTACGAGCCCCGAGGAGCCGGGCGTCGACTTCAGCGCCAGCGCCGACAACTCCTCCAGCCCACCGTCGAGCCCCAGCATGTCGGCGGTCCCGCGCAGGGCCCGTACCGCGTTGGAGGTGTGCACCACCGGCAGGTGCATCCCGGTCGCGTCGGCGAAGGAGGTGATCATCCCGCCCGGGTCGGCCAGCGCCTCGTGGTGCACCGCCATCACGGAACCGGAGGCCCCCAGCGACACCACGGCGTCCCCGGCCGCCACCCCGAGCCCGAACGACGCCGCCATCGTCTCGCCGGTACCGGCGGAGATCAGCAGCCCCTCGGGGGTCGTCCCGGCAGCGTCGGACGGGCCGAGCACCTCGGGCAGCGCGGCCTGGTGGCCGAGCGCGAGCTCCACGAGGTCGGGCCGGTAGGAAGAAGTGCGCGCCGACCAGTACCCCGTACCGGAGGCGCCGCCCCGGTCGGTGGTCCGCCGGGCGGGACGGCCGAGCAGCTGCCACACCAGCCAGTCGTGCGGCTGGAGCACGGCGGCCACGCGCTTCGCGTTCTCCGGCTCGGTACGCGCCAGCCACCGCAGCTTCGCCACCGGCTGCGAAGCCTGCGGTACGGCCCCGACCGCCTCGGCCCAGGGCTGCCGCCCGCCGAGCCCGTCGATCAGATCCGCCGCGGCGACCTGCGCCCGCCGGTCGTTGCCCACCAGCGCCGGACGGACCGGGTTGCCCTGCCGGTCCAGCGCCACCAGCCCGTGCTGCTGCGCGGCGACCCCGATCGCCTCGACGTTTTCGAGCAGCCCGCCGGAGGCCGCCTCACCGAGGGAGAGGAGCCACGCCTGCGGATCGACCTCCGCGGCCTTCGGTTCGACCGGATGTGCGGCGTACCCCTGCCGCAGCACGGCACCCGTGTCCGTGTCGCAGACGACGATGTGCGTGAAGGCGGCGGAACTGTCCAAGCCGGCGACTATGCCCATGTACGGATTCTGCCGCATCGCGTGGGCTTTCCCGCAACCGCCTCGGGCCCCCGCGGTGTGCGGGGACCCGAGGCGGTGGGCCGTGTGGCGCGGGGCGGGTCAGGTGTTGGTGGTACCCCAGTCGTCCTCGACGCCGTTGTGCCCGGCGCGCTCCCGGAGCGACCGCACCCGGTCGGCCACCGAGGCGGGCACCCGGCCCTCGACCTTCTCGCCGACCATCTCGCTCACCGAGTGGTACGCCTTCCCCGCGTACTCCCGGCCGCTCTGCGCGGCGGACTCCACGGTGTTGCGCACGGCGGGGTTCTCGGCGACCTGCCGGGCGGACTTCTTCAGCTGCTCGTAGCGCTCCCGGCCGGCCCGCGTGCCGAGCACGTAGCCGAGAGCGAGGCCGGCGATGAACGTGAGCCGGTACCGCATGGCAGTCACCCTTCGTTCTGCGTTCGCTGCGTGAGGCGTTCTCTGCGTGGGACGTTCACTGCCCGGGACGTCCCCTGCACGGGACGCGTTCCCTGCGTGGGACGTCTGCTCCCCGCCTACCCGGAGGCACCCGAGATCACCCCGGGACATACCGATTGGCGAAGCACCCCCCTGCTTGCGCTAATGTATGTGTCGCAGCGAACGCGCGCCGCTCGGCAGTAGCCAGGCAGGTACGATTTCGAGGCAACGCAGCAATCCCCTGTAGCTCAATTGGCAGAGCAGCCGGCTGTTAACCGGCAGGTTACTGGTTCGAGTCCAGTCGGGGGAGCGCGGTCCCCTGTAGCTCAATTGGCAGAGCATTCGGCTGTTAACCGGAGGGTTACTGGTTCGAGTCCAGTCGGGGGAGCCAACGGAAGAGGACCCTTCGGGGTCCTCTTCCGCGTTGTGGGCCCATCCCGCTTCCGGGTTGTGGTCCTCGTCACTCTCCGGCCGTCCGGAGCCTCTCCGCCGCCTCGCCCGTCACACGTTCGGGTCGCTTTCCGGCCGTCCGGAACCGGGCAGCACGCAGCGCGGTCCTCAAGATCAAGCGATGTGGACCAGCCGGAGCGAGAGATCGTATGACCGGCTATGCTGCGGCAGACGGCGCGCACACTTGTACGCGCCACGCCGAAACGGGGCGGTAGCTCAGCCGGTTAGAGCAGCGGACTCATAATCCGTCGGCCGTGGGTTCGAGTCCCACCCGCCCCACCCAGCGTCCCCAGGCAGAATCGTTCTGACCTGGGGATTCGTGGTGTCTGGGGCCATTTCGCGTGCGGTGGACACCCCGCGAAGGCGTGGCGGCGGAGGTGTCCGAAGGTCCAGGGCGAGGCCTGACGGCTCATGACTGCGGTTCCGGGCGGACGGAGCGGGTGGGTCCGGACCGAGGCCGGCCGTGCGGTCGCCCGGGACCAGGCGGACAAACTCCCGCGTCGCGCAGGGGTGATGGGCGGGTCGTGGGAGATCCGTTCCCGCCATGGGGGAAGAGCGATCCGCGCGCTCCCCTCTCCTTTCCGGCGGTCGTCGGCTCTTGCCCGAAGCGGCGCGTGCCATCGCTCCCGACTCCCTCCTCGCAACGAGGGCTCCCTGCTTCCGCTTCTTGGCGCGATGCGGGTGGCTTCAGGGCTCGACGGGGGCCTACGCCGCAAGGCCCCGTGGTGGCGGCGGGCGGTGGTGGCGGTCGTCGGCTCACGGCCGACCGTGGGCACATGTCATCATCTGAAGACATCACTTGATGACGATCCCGGGAGAGCGCGCCGATGAATGCCCCACACACAACCGTCGGCCTTCGGCAACGGGCCCTGGTCCCGGTGCTGGTGTTCATCGGCACGGTGGTCGCGGTGATCAGCAGCCTCGGGGCCCCGCTGGTGCCGACCATCGCCGAGGTGGACCACGTGTCCCTGTCCGACGCCCAGTGGTCGCTCACGGTCACCCTGCTCGTCGGCTCCATAGCCACCCCCGTGATGGGGCGCATGGGCGACGGCCCCCACCGGCGGCGGGTGGTGCTGGGAGCCCTCGTGATGGTGCTGGCGGGCAGCGTGCTGGCCGCGCTTCCCCTCGGCTTCGGCTTCCTGGTCACCGGGCGCGGGATGCAGGGAGTGGGCCTCGGTCTCGTCCCGCTGGCCATCGCCACCGCGCGCGACGCCCTGCCGGGAGGGCGGTCGCGCTCCGCGGTGGCGATGCTCTCCATCACCACCGTGGCGGGCGTCGGACTCGGCTATCCGCTCACCGGCCTGATCACCCAGACCATCGGCGTCCACGCCGCCTTCTGGTTCGGTGCCGTCATCAGCGGCCTCGCCCTGCTGGCCGCCGCCCTGGTCGTACCGCAGGCGGGCGGCCGGGAAAAGCGGCCCCTGGACGCCCCCGGGGCGGCGATGCTCGCCGTCGGACTGGCCTCGCTGCTGCTCGCGCTGAGCGAGGGCGAGGTCTGGGGCTGGACCTCGGCCCGGGTGCTGGGCCTGGTGGTCTTCGCGCTGCTGCTCCTGGCCGGCTGGGGCTTCCACGAACTGCGTACCGCCCACCCCCTGGTGGACCTGCGGACCCTGCGCAACCGGTCGGTGCTGACCGCGAACGTCGCCGGCCTCATCGCGGGTGTGGCGATGTACATGATGATGTCGCTGATCACCCGCTTCGCTCAGACGCCGGCCTCCACCGGCTATGGCTTCGGCACGTCGGTCCTGGTGACCGGGCTGGTGCTGCTGCCCTTCTCGGCCGCCAGCGTGGCCTCCAACAAGCTGGTTCCGCTGCTGGTCCGGCGGACGTCCACGGCGGCGGTGCTGCCGATCGGCTGCGGGATCTCGCTGGTGTCGATGGTGCTGTTCCTGTGCGCCCGGGGCAGCCTGTGGGAGCTCTTCGTGATCATGGGCGTCGCCGGACTCGGAGTCGGGTGCACCTTCGCCGTGATGCCCGGCCTGATCGTCAACGCCGTGCCCGCGCACGAGACCGGCAGCGCCATCAGCTTCAACCAGGTGGTGCGCACCATCGGTTACACCACCGGCAGCGTCGTCAGCGCCGTCGTCCTGGAGGCGCACACCGCCCCGGGCCGGATCCTGCCGACGGACAGCGGCTACCAGGCCGCCGCCTGGCTGGGCTGTGCGATCTGGGTGGTCGCCGGGATCGTTACGATCGTCCTGCCCGGACGGGTCGGGGCAGGGGAGTCCGGGGCGAGCGCCGGGACCGTGGACGAGGAACTGTTGATGGAAGAGAGCATCGCGGACGCCGAGGGCGCCGAGGACAGCGTGACCGCTGTACCGGGCGGACCCCTCCGGTGAGCGAGGGCAGACGGCGGGACGCCGCCCGCAGTCGCCAGTTGCTGCTGGAGGCGGCTGCCGGCCTGTTCTCCGAACGCGGCTTCGACCGCAGTACGACGCGGGAGATCGGTGAGCGTGCCGGTGTGGACCCGGCCCTGATCGCCCGTTACTTCGGGGGCAAGGCGCAGCTCTACCTCGCGGTGCTCGACCTGGACCGTGCGGGGGTCCGGCCGGCCGACCTGCTGGAACCCGAGCGCAACCGCGGGTTGGTGAGCGGTGTGGACCTTCGCGGCCCGGGGCCGATCTTCCGCTCGGCGGTCGACCCGCTGAAGGAGCCGAACGTCCGGGACGCCGCCCTGGAGCAGCTTCAGTGGCGGCTGGTGGACCCGTTGTGCGAGCGCTTCGCCCGCGAGGGACTGGACCGGCCCCGGTTGCGGGCGGAGTTGGCGGTGGCTGCGTTCGTGGGCATCGTGCTGTGCCGCCACGGCGGCACCCTGGGGGCGCTCGCCGGGGCCGACCTGGACGAACTCGTCCCCCTGGTGCTGGACATGCTGGGCCAGGGCTCCTGAAGGCGCCCTGCCGCCCGGTGCCCCCACGGGTCGGCGCCGCCGTCCTGGCGGCCCCGGCCCTTCTCTTCATCCCCTTCGTCCCCTCCGTCCTCCCGGGCATTCCGCCCGCGTCGCCATCTCCCCCTTGAGAGCCGTGTCGCCGACGCGCGTTCGGCGAACCGCTGTCGCAACAGGGACAAAGCCGTGCGGAATTCGGCATATCGGAGACGGAGGCCCGATATTGCTGCCCCTGATCGCTACGAAGAGAACCCGCGATGTCGTAGGGTGATTTTCGTTCGAGCCATTCGGGATGCGAATCGGAGACTTCTCCGACCACAGCCGATTCACAGATAAATTCAATGGGCATGGTGATGAGGAAAAAGCTTCGGGTATTCCTCATGGCTCAACAAAGAATGATTAAAGATTGACCATTCATTTGCCCTGGCGGCGCGGCGAGGCGCCGTAGCCGTCGCCGCGCACGCACCCGGGACGGCGGGGCTACGGGGCGGCGCTCGGGCTGCGCGGAAGGTGGCGCGAGGGCACCTCCTGTGAGCGCGGGGTGTCTTCCTCGCTGCTTCGAGTGTCGCCGGACCGTCCGGTGTGCACATGTCCGCCCGAATTGTTCGCAGACGCCAGGACATCGACAATCAGAAGGGCCGCTCTGTGGATCAAATGGTTCTCAAGGCTCAGCAATGGGTCAACGCGACGTATTCGGGTGTTTCCGGGTACAACCCGTGCACCGAGAACGGAATGACCGGATGGGAGACGATTTACTGCCTCACCCGGGCACTTCAGCACGAACTCGGCATCACCGCGCTGTCCGACAACTTCGGGCCCACGACCTGGGCGGACCTGAAGGCGTACGGTCCGGTCGGTCGGGATTCCAGCAACGTGAACATGCGGACCATCGCCGAGGCCGCCCTCTACTGCAAGGGCTACAGCGGCGGTGACATCGACGGCGGCTTCAACGTGCCCACCGGGGCCGGGCTGACCGCGCTGGTGGCCGACATGGGTCTGCCGGGGCCGGAGCAGCCGGACCTCAAGATCTACAACGTGGAGCCGAAGGTCTTCAAGGCGCTGCTGACCATGGACGCCTACGTGCTCACGTCCGGCGGCTCCGCCATGATCCAGACCTGTCAGCGGTGGCTGAACGACGCGTACTACGGGCGTGGCCAGTTCTTCGTCGGGCCGTGCGACGGGCACTTCTCCCGCAACGTCCAGCAGGCCCTCGTGCTGGCCATCCAGTACCAGATGGGGCTGACGGACACCCAGGTGACGGGGTCGATCGGCCCGGCCACCGAGGCGGCGCTCAAGGCGTCGGCGTACGTCGGCAACGGCTCGAAGGACTCGGGCTCGGCGGGGTGGGTGCGGCTGTTCCAGAGCGCGCTGGCGTTCAACGGGTACGACGCCCACTGGGACGACGGCGGCGGGACGTACGGTGCGTCGCTGGAGGCCACGGTGAAGGCGTTCCAGCGGTTCAGCTCGCTCCCGGCCTCCGGTGCGGGCGACTACGCGACATGGATGTCGCTGCTGGTGTCGACCGGGGATCCGGACCGCCCGGGCACCGCGTTCGACTGCATGTATCCGCTGAACGCGACCACGATCCAGACGGTGAAGGACAACGGCTATTCCATAGTCGGCCGTTACCTCACGGGCGGCACCAACAAGGTCCTCACGAACTCGGAGATCGCGCTGATCTTCGACAACGGGCTCTCCCTCTTTCCGATATGGCAGGAAGAGGGAAACGCGATCGGCTATTTCAGTGGACCTCAGGGGACCGCGGCCGGAAACGACGCAGCCATGGCGGCGACCGCATTCGGCATCCCGTACGGAACCGTGATCTATTTCTCGGTCGACTTCGACGCGACCGACGACGACATCAGCAGTGCGATCATTCCGCACTTCCAGGGGATCAACAACGGCATCAGCGCGATGGGGAGCCAGTACGCGATCGGCGTGTACGGCTGCCGCAACACATGCCTGCGCCTTGAGGCCGCGGGGCTCACCACGCGCAGTTTCGTCAGCGGCATGTCCACCGGTTACAGCGGGAATCTCGGTTACCCGCTCCCGGGCAACTGGGCCTTCGACCAGATCAAGGACTTCACCCTGGCTCCCGGTACCAGCGGGTCCGTCGAGATCGACAACGACATCGCCTCCGGCATGGACCCGGGCGTCAACAGCGTCACCCGGCCCCGCGACCCCAACGACGCCTTCTACACCTACATGATCTGGGTGGAGGCCAGGGCGGGCCAGTGGATCGACCAGGGAAACACCTCGCGCTCCGCGCAGGAGCTGGTCGCGCAGTATCTCCGGGCCCGCACGTCGAAATACGTGTTCACCGGTTCCGACACGGTATTCGGCGAACTCGACCAGGGCTTCATCGACTTCACGAACACCTATCCCGGCCGGCCCTACGCGGGCCCGCTCCGGGACCCCGACCTGCTGTGGGACATCGACGCCGAGCACTTCGGCGCGTCCTGCGGCGCGGTCATCACCAACGGCGTTCCCGGGGACCTCTCCTCGGCCAACATGACGGACTTCGGGACCTGGGGCGGCGACCTCGTCAGCGTGCTGGCGCAGTTCTACCTGAGCGGGCTCCCCGACGACCAGGCGTACTTCTACGCAGCCGACCAGATCGCCGGAAAGGGCGACAGCACGTACTTCTCGCTCGACGACCTCCTCGCCGACATGGACGCCTACGTCCTGGGCATGCCCGTCAGACAGGGATCCGGCCAACCGCTGTCGACGGGATTCAAGGCGGGCTACGCGTCGTCCGCCGCGGCTGCGGCACGGCGGGCCTCGTACTACTCGATCCGCTTCGGCAGTTCCCCCTCGACGGTGGTGGCCGCCGCTCTCAGCGCCATGACCGCCAACACCGCGGACCTGGAGATGGCCGCCATCCGGGACGCCTTCTGGTACAAGACGACCAGCTCCCTGACCACCCCGACGCCGGGGTTCATGTCCGACACCGCGCTGAACGGTGTGGCGACCGCCTTCAGGGACGCCATCGTCCGGTACTGCTCCTGATGAGGAATCGAGAATTCGACATGAACGACTCGAACATCACCCGTCGGCACGTGCTGGTACTGGGCGGCCTGACCCTCGGCGTCGGCGCCGTCACCCTCGCCGGTCCCGGCCCGGCGTGGGCCGCCACGGCGGGCGACGACGCTGCGGCGGTCGCAGGCGTGGAACTGGTGCCGGTCGCCGCGAGCCCGGTCGCCGTCCTCGCGAAGGTCGGTCACGCGCCGGCCGCGTTCCCCAGACAACTCGCCGTCCAGGTGCGGCACGTGGACACGGACCTGCCGGCCGGGACCCAGGTCGCCATCAGCTACGAACCCCGGATCTACTCTCCGCTGCCCAGCGCGGTGGCCACCGTCGGCACCCGGCGGCTGCGCACGACGAGCGCCATCGCCACCGACCCCGAGACCCTGGTCACCACCTGCACGATCACCCTGGCCGAGGCGCTGCCCGCGGGCAGCAACCCGGTGGTCGTCGTCGGGACCGCGATCCCCGTGCTGTACCCCCGCGACCTCGTCGCCGGACCCGCGGAACCCACCGCGGCCGTGAGTCACAAGGGCACGAGGCCGGGGGGTCGGAAGAACCTCCGGCCCGGTCGCCCGGAGGCCTTCGGCGAAGTCGCCACACCGTGGGGCCTGGAGGTCAGCGGCGTGTGGGACCGGCACGAGTGGGCCGACGGCGCGCGCTGGTACTACTACCCCGCACGGATCACTCTGAGCAGCGTCGGACCGGGCACGGCCCCGGTGGCCGCGGCGTTCTCGGTCGCACTGGACCCCCAGGTGGTCGCGGACGTCCACATCGTCGGCGCCCGGCTCAACGACAAGACGTACGACGCGGGAGCGCGGCTCCTCTCGGACACCCGGACCGCATCGTTGTTCGAGACCCGGTGGACCACGAGGGCGAAGCTCAAGGCCGGCGACCGGCTCGACCTCGAACTGAAGGTGAGGACCCGCACGGTGAAGGGCGACCTGCCGACCGTCAAACACCCGACGGTGAACCTGATCGACATGGGCAACCACGTCACCCAGCGGCAGACCGGCCGGACCACGATGTCACGGAGGGACTCCACGTGGGCGTAGTCCTCGCCTGCGTACTCGTCCTGCCCGTGGTGATCCTCCTGGGGTGGATCGCGTCCTGGTGGGGAACCCGGCGCCTGCGGTGGATCGGGCTGGCCGTCGCGACCGCGGTCTCCGTGGTCTGCGCCGTCATCGGCCAGGACGCGATGGGCCCACGGACGGACCCGCACACCCTCGGCTGCTCCTCGGCCCTGGAGTGCACGGACCTGCGCCCGGTCTTCGTCCTCGCGTCCGGGCTGCTCGGGTTCGTGTCCTGTCTGGTGCTGGCGGTCCTGACGCTCGTGGTCGAGACCGTCGTGCGGGCCCGGAGGAAGGCGTCGGCCTGACCCGGGCCGTCCGGGACGGGGGGGCTTGCAGGACCGGGGTTGCAGGACCGGTCCTGCGAGCCCCCCGTTCCAGCGGATCCGCCGGCCGTGGCCCGGAGGCCGTTGGGGCCCTGCGGGACCCGTCCCTCGACCCTGTGATGCCTCGGCCCCCAGTGGGAATGATCAGCGACCGAACGGTCGTCGATAGCCTGTGCGAAGGATTGGTGTTGAGGGATTTGCTTGGTTGAGGGGGAGGAATGGCGACGCTGTCGTCCAGTTGGGGCCGGGTGGCGTACGCACTCTTCGGCCGCAGGGAGCACCACGTTCGTGCCCGTGATCAGAGCCAGGTCGTCGAGGCGTTGGAACGCCTCCCGCTGGGCGGATCCGATCTGAGGCAGCGGCTTGAGGTCGCAGCCTTTCGGCGCGATCAGGGGTGGGCGGGCTTCGCGGACCTGTTCGTCCACTCGCCGTTGGCGGGTGTTGTCTGGGTGCCGTTGGCGGGGATGATCATCTTTGGCGGCCCGCGGCTCAGTACGGGCTTCGTGGCTCTGATTCTGACGTTCTTCACGGTGGGGATGTGGCGAACTCTCCTTCACCGTCTGCTGATCGCGCGGCTCGTAGGTCCCTTGATGACGATATTCACCGCGTTCATGTGGTGGACGGCAGTCAGCGACAGATCCCAAAGCGCTGTCTCGCCCGCCGTTGCGCAGTCCAGCGTGGGGGTGTTGGTGTTCGGATCGCTTCCGGCTGTCTTCTGGTTCTACCGGAAATGGCGCAACTCCGTCCGCGAACAGGCCCACGCCTACGATGCGTTGGCGATTCTGGGAGTTCGCGTGGCGGACCGGATCCACGGCGAACGCCACCTGTGGCACCAGAGTGGGCGGGTGCGCCGGTGGTGCGAGCTGTTGGAGAACTTCGCGGTCGCGGCTGCCGTCGGCCTGGCCCTCAGGGATCGGGTCGACCCCGTCGACACCGGGTTGCGGCGTCAGCTGCGGGACGAGGCGTCGCGGGTCGCCGAAGCGGTTCGCTCCCACAAGAGCGTCCTGGTCACAGCCAACTGCGTGGAAGATGTGGAAAGGGTCGTCGAGTCTCTGGTCAGCGGAATCGACGCCCTCGTGCGCGAAGACAGAGCGGCTCTGCTGGTCAATGCCCCTGACCTTCCTTCGAGGACGAGTCGACTGCGCACGATGGCCCCTCGTCTGCTTCCCGGGGCGGTGGTCATCGGGCTTTCCTTCGCGCTGCCGCTGGTTCCTGGAATCCCTCCCGCTGTGGAGAGTTCGGCTCGCTGGATGTGCGTACTGGTGGGGGCCAGCATGATCCTCTCGGCGAGCCCGGAAGCCCAAGGCGCCGTGCGCGACGTTCTGGGCAAGGCGCTTCCCTTCAAGTAGAGCCCGTTCCGGGACCGCGCCGGGCCTGAGGGTTGTCCCGCACTTCCCGGTGGGTGCGCGACGACGGCTGCGGCACCTCGCCGCGTTGCGTGGTCATTCAGTGGGCCCCTCGTCCGCCCGGTTCGCCGAGCGCGGTGTTCACCGCAGCGCCGCGCCCGTCCCCGCCTGGCCGCGGCGGATGACAAAGGGCCCTCCGGCGCCGGGGGTTCGCGCCGGAGGGCCCATGTCCGTCTCGGGGCGGTCAGGCGTGGGAGGACGTGCGCGCCTTGATGGTGAGGGCGGCCAGGGACATCATCACGGCGCCGAACAGCGCGGCGCAGGCGTACATCGCGAAGCCGATGTCGGCGTTGCCGGCCGAGATCAGCGCGCCGCCGATCCACGGGCCGAAGATGGCGCCGAAGCGGCCCATGCCGGAGACCCAGCCGAGGGCGGTGGGGCGGTCCTCGTCGTTGTGGTGGGTGCCCACGGTCGCGTAGACCATGGTCTGGCCCGAGAAGAGCAGCAGCCCGGCGAAGAAGACCACCGCGTACAGGACGCCGACCGACATCTGGACGCCCATGAGGTAGACGAAGACCGCGGTCAGGACGAACCAGGCGACGACGACCTTGCGGGGGCCGATCCGGTCGGCGGTGCGGCCGGCGACGAGCATGCCGCAGATGCCGCCGACGTTGAGGAACGTCGAGAAGAGCAGGGAGTCCCCGGTGTCGTAGCCGAGGTCGACCATGATCTTGGGCAGCCACTGGCCGACGCCGTAGACGAGGAGCAGGCCGGCGAAGGACGTCAGCCAGAAGCAGAGCGTGGTGGACCACTGGCCGCCGCGGAAGAGGTTCTTCAGGGCGTCCAGCTTGTCCGTGCCGTTCGCCTTGGGCTCGGGCAGTTCGGTGCCGAAGTCGGCGGCGAGCAGTTCGGCGTCGGCGCGGCGCCCGCGGGTGAGGAGGTTGGTCGGCGACTCGGGCAGCAGCTTGAAGGCGAGCGGCAGGAGGATCACGGCCGGTATCGCGGAGACGAAGAAGGCCGAGCGCCAGCCGTGGTCGTCGACCAGCCAGAGCGCGATCAGCGGGGCCACGGCCCCGCCGGTCTGGTGGGCGGTCATGATGACGCCGGTGGCGAGGGCGCGGCGGCCCTTGGAGGTGAACTCCATGCCGTACGAGATCGCGATCGGCAGCAGGGCGCCCAGGCCGAACCCGCACACGAAGCGGAAGACGCCGAACTGGCCCACGGAGTTCGACCAGCCGGTGCCCAGGGTGGCGAGGGTGAAGATCACCACGCTGGTGAAGACGGTGACGCGGCGGCCGATCCAGTTCGACGCCATGCCCGACAGGATCGTGCCGAGCAGCATGCCGAAGTTGGCGTAGCTGCCGATCGTGCCGGCGGCGTCGGGCGTGAGCCCGAGGCTGTGGCCGCCGAGCATCTTCGGGAGCACGGATCCGTAGATGAACGTGTCGATGCCGTCGAGGAGGACGAGCCCCCAGCACAGGGCGATGACGGCGTTGCGGCTTCTGCGGGCGGCCGTGGTCCCGGTCGCCTGGGCGATCCGGGAGGGGGCGGAGGAGGACATCGTTGGTTCCTCTCGTGCGGGATGCCAGGGCGGTACGGGGCCGTGGGCCCTGGCTGCAAGGGATGAGGCCGGTGCGGCTCGCGCGGGCCGGTGAGGGAGCGGGGTGGCGGAGCGCCCCTGGGGCCGCGGACTTCGGGGGGAGTCAGCGGCCCGGTGTGGCCGGACACGCGGTGGGGCCGGTCGTGCGGTGTTGCTAGACAGTAGGAAGCCGCCGACGACACGTCAACACTTTTGTTAACAATTACGGCAACGATTGGGCCCCGGGTGCCGCACAGGACGCGCACGGACTCCGTGCGGTCTCTGCGGCGCGGCATCCCGGGGCCGGATGCGCGGGGCCGGACGCACGGGGCCTCGGGCCGGGCGCGCGGGGACGTATGACGGGGGCCGAGCGCGCGGGCCGGGCGCGCGGCCGGACGCGCGGGTCGGTCAGGCCTGGACGGGGGGCGTGCCGTGGGTGTGGAAGGACTCGATGGTCTTCAGGCCCCAGGCCTGGCCCTTCTTCCGCTCCTCCTCGGTCCAGGTGACGAGCGGCCAGTCGGGGGCGAGGACGAGCCGGGTGAGCGGGTTGCAGAGCTCGATCCGGTTGCCGCCGGGCTCGTAGACGTAGAGGAAGAACGTCTGCTGGATGGCGTGCTTGTGCGGGCCGGTCTCGATGAAGACACCCGTGTCGATGGCGAGATCGGCGGCGCGCAGGATGTCCTCGCGGGTGTCGGTGGCGAAGGCGATGTGGTGCAGCCGGCCCTCGCTGCCCGTCCAGTCGGACGTGTAGACGACGTCGTACGACTTGTCGGTGAAGGTCAGCCAACGGGCCCCGATCCTCCCCGAGTCGAGCTGGATCTGCTCGGTCGGCCGGGCGCCGAGAACGTGTTCCTGGAACTCTGCGTTGGCCAGGACGTCGGCCGCGAGGAAGTTGATGTGATCGAGACGGCGCACGCCGACGCCCCGGTTCGGTTTCGCCTGCGGCTGGTTCTTGAGGGCGGGCCTGAGCGCCTCGGGGGCCTGGTAGTGCTCGCTCTCCCAGTACAGGGCGTGCTCGTGACCGTCCGGGTCGGTGGTGACGTAGAGCCTGCCGATGCCGGGCTCGTCCTCGGCCCAGTGGCCGGTACCGCCCGCCGCCTCGACGGCCTCGACGCGGCGTCGGAGTGCCTCCTCGCTGGAGGTGCGCAGGGCGAGCCGGCCGAGGCCCGGCTGCTCGCGGGCGGTGAGGACGAGGCTGTGGTGCTCGTAGTCGTCGAAGGTCCGGAGATGAACGGTGTCGCCGTCCTGCCCGTTCACGGTGAGACCGAGGAAGTCGGTGAAGAAGGCGACCGAGGCGTCCAGGTCCGGGGTGAACAGCTGGACGTGGCCGATGTGTGCGATGTCGCCGAGCGGCGGAGTCATGCCCGATCTCCTGTCAGGGGTGCGTTCGGCGGCGCCGTCCCGGTCGACCTGGGGAAGACGGTGCCGTCGAAGATCTTGCGTGCCGTACGGACCACCGCGGTGCGGTGGGCCCGGGGCCGGTTGTCCGAAGCGCGGTCCAGACTGCTCTCGATGTCTGTGAATCCGCTGGGATGCTCGATGCGGAGCCGTCCGCCTCGCGCCGGGGGGTCCGCGATGCCCTGCGCGACACTTCCCCCGACGAGCAGTCCCGCCGCCACGCTCGCGGCGCCGAGGACGCCGATCGCGGTGTGGCAGCGGACCGGGATGAAGGTACGGGTGGTGACCGCGCCCCCGTGGAGCGGCGGGGCCAGCAGCGTCAGCTTGGGCACGGTGGCACCGGAGACGTCGCCGAGCCCCATCGCCTCACCCGCCGCCAGCCGGATGTCCCGGAGGCGTCCGGCGAGCCTCTCGTCCGCCTCCAGCTCCGCGGGGTCCTCGTACCCGGTGACGCCGAGGGCTCCGGCGGGTACGAGGACGGTCGGCATGCCGTTGTCCACGCAGGTGACCTCGGTGCCCGCCACGGTGTCGCGTACGTTCCCCGTGGGCAGCAACGCCCCAGCGCCCGGCGGGAATTCGATGACGACGGCAGCCGCGCTCCCGGGCACCCCGGATATCTCCGTGTCGCCCCCGTACTCCACCCGGCCGCCGGGTGTCGGGAACGTCGCCGTGGCGAGGTCGCCGGAGTTCAGCATGCGGATGCGGACGGAGGTCCGGTCGTCGCCCGGGGCGACCAGCCCGCGCTCGACGGCGAACGGGCCGACTCCGGCGAGCAGGTTGCCACAGTTCTGACGATCCGACACATGAGCCTCTGTGACGCCCACTTGGAGGAAGAGATAGTCGACGTCGGCCTCGGGTCCGGCGGAGGCCGAGACCACGGCCACCTTGCTCGTGAGCGGATGGGCGCCGCCGAGACCGTCGATCTGGCGCGGGTCCGGGCTGCCCATGATCCGCAGCAGCAGCTCGTCCCTGGCGGCGGGGTCCGCGGGCAGGTCGCCGGCCAGGAAGTAGGCGCCCTTGGAGGTGCCGCCCCGCATCAGCATGCAGCGGATGCCCTCGGCCCCGGTCACGAGGAGTGCTCCTCGTGGGTGCGGTACTCGACGCCGAGCCGATGGAGCGTTTCCCGCAACCCGTACCGATCCAGACCGAGTTGCCCCTCTTGGAAGGCGGCTCGTGCCGCGGCCTCCTTCCGCTCGCGCGCCTCGGACGCCTCGGCGGTCCGCCGGGCGCGTTCGCGTGCGACGACCACCACGCCGTCGTCGTCGGCGACGATCACGTCGCCGGGGCGCACCACCTGGCCGCCGATCACGATCGGTACGTTGACGCTGCCGCCGGTCGCCTTGACCGTGCCCTGCGGACTGACGGCGGCCGACCAGGCGGGGAAGCCCATCGCGCGCAGCTCGGCGGTGTCCCGGATGCCGGTGTTCATGACCACGCCGCGCACGCCGCGCCGCTTCAGGGCCGTCGCGAACAACTCGCCGAACAGGCCGTCCGTGCAGGGCGAGGTGGTGGTGACGACGAGGATGTCGCCCTCGCCGCACTGCTCGACCGCCGCGTGGATCATGAGGTTGTCGCCGGGCCAGCACAGCACCGTGACGGCGGTGCCCGCCACGCGTACGTCCCGCTGCACCGGGCGCAGGTGGGTGCCGAGGAAACCGGTGCGGCCCATCGCCTCTCCGACGGTCGCCGTCCCGTATCCGGCGAGCGCCTCGACGTCCGCCGCCTCGGCCCTGGGCGGGCCGGTGACGATCACGCCGGGCATCAGGCGAGCTCCTTCGCGATCTGCGGGTAGGGGCGCATGAAGGCCTCGGCCATGGTCCTGTGGGCCAGTCCCAGGTTCGGGCCCGCGTTCCGCTTGAGCTGAACTCCGCGGCGTACGGCGAGGTCGGTGTAGTAGTCCCACAGGTGCTGCTGCGCACCCAGGCACTCCATGGCCTTGCGCTTGGTGTCCCAGACCTCGGTGATGTCGAGCAGAACCTCGGGCCTGAAGCCGCTCATCTCGGGCTGGTGCGGCTCGAAGTAGAAGACGGGCGGGGCGCCGATGATCTCCCCCTCGCCGGGGTAGCCGATGGCCTGGGCGAGGACGCGGGCCTCCAGGGCCATGCGGTTGGCGGCCGGGTGGTCGCCGTTGTACGGATCCTCGACCGGGTGCGTGAGCACGACGTCCGGCTGCGTCTCGCGGTAGACCGCGACGAGCCGGTCGGTCAGTCCGGCGGTGGCCACCAGCGGGTAGTCCCCGGCGTCGAAGAAGCGGACCTCGGCACCGAGCGCCGCTGCGGCGCGCTCGGCCTCGTCACGGCGGAGCGCCTTGATCTCGTCGAGCTTCTTCCCCTCCCGCCAGGCCTTGGCGGACTCTCCGCGCTCGCCGAAGGTCAGGCAGGCGATGGTGACCTTCTCGCCGCGCGCGGCGGCGAGCGCGATGGCACCGCCGGCGCGCCACACGAAGTCCCCGGCGTGGGCGGTGACGACCAGTGTCGATCGAGTGGTGACGGCAGGCGCGCCGGTGGCGTCGGTCATGCTGTATCTCCTTGGTGACAGGTGCGCACCCGCCCCAGGAGCGCGTCAGTCGTCGCGCAAGGCGTCGATCACGCTGCTGAGGTGGGCGCGTACGGCCCCTTCGGCCGCTCGCGGATCCCTGGCGGAGATCGCGTCGACCACCGCCAGATGCTCACTCAGGGACTGCCGCGGACGCCCTGGGCGCAACGCCAACTGGAAGCGGTGACGCACCAGTTGGGCGTTGAGCCGCTCCAGGAGGGCGACGGCCGTCCGCTGGCCGGAGACGACCCGGATCAGGGTGTGCAGCTCGTGGTTGAGCTCGGAGTAGGAGACCGGATCGCCGCCGGCCACCGCCTCGGACATGGCTTTGCCCAAGTCGGTCAGCTCGTCGATCTGTGCGTCGGTCGCGACCTCGGCGGCCTTGGCGGCGCACAGCCCTTCGAGCGCCATCCGGCACTCGGTGATCTCCACGGCCTCCTCGATCGTGACCACCCGCACCCGTGAACCGCGGTTGCGGATCCGCTCGACCAGACCCTCGGAGGCCAGGTCGAGCAGGGCCGCCCTGATGCTGGCGCGGGTGACGCCGTACTGCTCGGCGAGTTCGTTCTCCACCAGCCGTTGAGCCGGTGCCATCCCGCCTCGCAGGATCGACTCCCGCAACCGCCCCAGCGCGTACTGCTTCGCCTGCTCTCCGGAACCTGGACGGGCCTCCTCCGGCATGTGCCCTCCCTGAGTGAGTGCTCGTCGAAGCTAAATCCAGCGAACAGAATTGTCAACGATTTTGTCTGCATCCCGTCGGAGGCGGTCCCGTGCGGCGCGGGCCGCCACCGACGGGTGGGATCTGCTCGACGGGACCTGCTCGATAGGACCTCGGGTCTCCTGGTCGGGGGTGCCCAGGTGGTGTCCGGGCCGAGGACGAGGGGGCGGGGCCATCCCGACAACGCGGCAAGCGTGCGTGCCAGACACCGCCCGACAGGCGGGACTTTCACAACACGGCCCAGCTGCCGGCCACTGGCCCGCATACGGGCGGCGCGGATGGGGTCGGAGGGCTCGGAGTAGTCGGAGAGGGGGCGCGGAGCGCGCGCCATCGAGCGCCCCGCCCAGGCGGTACGGAAGGAGCCGGACTCGATGGCGGTGACAGGGATGCCGAAGGGGGCCACCCCGACATCGGCCCGCTCGACCTGATGTACCAGTCCTTCGACGTCCGGGGCGCGCCGGGCCGGCACCTGGTGATCCACCACGCCGAACCGGGAAGCCCGAGCGCCCGGGCGCTGTCCCTGCTGGGCAGTCTCCACGCCACCCGACCCGGAACCGGGAGTCCCCGGCGGAGCGGCAGTGACGCTGCCCGCCTGGGCGGCGGGTGCTCCTGCGCGGAGGCGACGGTGCCTCCGCGGTCCAGGAGGGCCGGGGTGCGGCGCGGTGCCGCACCCCGGTGGCGCCGCGTCAGCCCTGCGCGGCGGCGTCGCCCGTCTGCCCGGCGGTCGCGTCCTCGGCCGCGGCGGCCTTCTCGCGCATCTTGCGTACCAGCTCCGCCTTCTGGTCGGCGGCGCCCTGGCGGTCGAGGTTGCGGTGCGGGCCGTTGTTCTGCCGCTCGGTGCGGGACTGCCGCTTTCGCTGGCCGCCGCCCATGCCCACGGGGTTGTTGATGTTCTTGCTCACGGGTTCTCCCGGCTGATGTGAAGTGATCTGCGGATCGGTCTACGGGGGACGGGATATCCCCATCTCGGCCGCGACGTGCGCGACCGGCCGGCCAACCTGGACGCGTTCGACCAGGATCCGCCTGCCGTGCACGGTCAGCCGGGCATTACGGTGGGACACGAAGACCTCCGTGCGTGGTGTGGAGCCTGGACGCCTCCACCACACCGGAGGTCTTCGCCACGATCAAGATTCCTGCCAGCGTTAACAATGCTCGTGATCAATACACCTAAGGGTTGTCACGCAATTCCTGGTGGGTGCGCGACGACAGCTACGGCACCTCGCCGCGTTGTCGGAACGTCCGCATACATCCAGTATGCGGACGCCCCTCCGCCTTGCGATGCACCGCATCTGACGCCGCGCACTGATCCACCACGAATTGCGGGACAACCCTTAGGGTTGTCACGCGCTCACTCGTAGAGCGGTGTCTGGAAGAACATGGCCAAGACGTTACGGCATTCCCGTACGGCAGGCTCGCGGGACAGCCCTGGTGCACCGGCGGGAGGCCGACCCGCTCGACGCTCAGGCGGCCGGCCCCGGGTGCATGCCGAAGAGCGCGTTGACGGCCTCGATGCGCGAGTTGACGCCGAGCTTGGCGAAGACGTTGCGGAGGTGGCGTTTGACGGTTCCCTCCGTGATGCCCAGCCGCTTGCCGATCTGCCGGTTGCTGAGCGCCTGGGCGACCAGGGCCATGACCTCGTCCTCGCGCGTGGTGAGCGGCGACTCCTCGGGCGCCGCGGCCGGGCGGGGCGATCCGGCCGAGGGGGCCGTGCCGCCCGTGTGGAGCTGTCGGTGGATGGTGCTGACGAGCACGGTGCGGGAAACGGACTTGTGCAGATAGGCGTGGGCCCCGGCGGTGAGCATGTCGGAGACCAGGCCTCTGGGCTCGTGCATGGTCAGCACGATGATCTTCGAGCACGGGCGTTGGGCGCGGAGTGCGCGGACCGTGGCGACGGGCCCGCAGCCCGGCATCTCGGCGTCCAGCAGGATCACGTCGGGCCGGGTGCGCGCGGCCTCGTTCACGGTACTCGGACCGTCCCCGGCCTGGGCGACCACTGTGAAACCGGCCTCCTGCCGGAGCATGTCGCAGAGCGCCTCGCGCAGCAGCCGGTGATCGTCCGCGGCGAGGATCCTGACGCTCATGTGTCCACGCTCTGCAGCTCGGTCATGGCCTCCAGTGGGATGCGCAGATCGATGGTGGTGCCGTTGCCCGGCCTGCTCCTGACCTGGAGGAGGCCGCCCAGCGCGTCCACCCGCTCGCGCATGGTGCGCAGCCCGGCGCCGGAGCCCCAGGGGTGGTCCTGTGCGTCGAATCCACAGCCGTTGTCGGAGACGATGCCCTCGAACTCGCGCGGTGAGACGTTGAGTTCGACGATGACGGTCGTAGCCCGGGCGTGCGAGAACGCGTTGCGCAGGCACTCCCGGAGCACAAGGAAGATCTGTTGCCGCTGCTGCTCCTGGAGCCACTCCTCGTCACCGTTCAGATCCACGGTGATCTCCGTACCGGGCGGGGCCTCGCTGCGCGCGTACCCGCGGATGCTCTTGAGCAGCCCCTCCTCGCTGATCACCCGCAACCCGCTCACCAGCGTGCGGGTGAAGCGAAAGGAATCGGCCAAGGCCTGGCGTACCTCGCCGAGCCGCTGGTGGGCGCCCGTCTCCGCCTCGAAGACGTCCAGCCGCCGCAGTGCCAGGGCGAGGCTGCCGCCCAGGTGGTCGTGGACCTCGTGGGCCAGTTCGATGCGGCGCTGCCCGTTCGCCTCTCCCACGGTGTGCAGGGTCGCCGCCTCGTAGCCGATCAGCGCCGCGTCGATGCGACGGGAGATGATCGTGTACAGAAGGTTCACGGCCGGCATGAGGAGGGCCCGTCCCTCCTGCGGAGGACGGGTGGACAGGGCGCGGTCGATGGCGCCGAGCGCGACCGAGAACAGCCGGTGCGCGGCGCGCACGGACTCGGCGGTCGGCACGCGCTGCATCGCGCGGCGGTAACCGACCACGATCGACGTGAACTCACCCTCGGCGGCGAACGAGTCGACGCCGTCGGCGAGGAAGTCGGTGAGTTCGCCCATGATGTCACGGGCCTGGCGTTCGCACTCGGGCCAGATGTCGGGTCGCAACAGCAACGGGCTGTCCCCGAACTGAAGTTCTTCGCGGTACTCGGCCACCGCGGTGTCGATGAATTCCTGGCGCTCCTGCTCGCACGTGAGATCCAACGTGTGCCCCCACACATATCGACGGCCCCGCGTGCGAGCGCCGTCGATCGGCACGTCGGATGACTCCTCGTGTCGGCGGGGTCACAACCCCGCCCCCCTGGAGTGGAAATGATGCTACGGACACACATTCGCAATCAACAGCACCCCTCTGTCGACGCGGCCGACGAAGGGCGATTTTCAGACAGATGCAGTGGCTGTAAGTTGATGTTTCAAGGAGTTGGCTGGTCAGCGAGGCGCAACAGCGGGGCTATCCGGCCAAAGTGGCGCAACCAAATACGAGGGTGGCCAGATACTGAGTGATCATGAATGCCCGATACGGGGCCCGTTCCGGCCATCCGGCGGAACGGAGACAGAGCAGGGCGACCGCGATCGCGCCGCAGAGGACGACCGAACCTCCGTACGTCAGCGGGTGATCCCACTCCGCTGCGGCGAAGGTGGACGCCGATCCGATGGCGAGCGCGCAGAAGGCCGTGAACCGCCGCGCGGCCGACAGGCCGTGGACCACCGCCATCGTCCGCCGGCCCGCGGCCCGGTCCCCGGCGAGGTCGCCGAGGTCCTTGGCGGTGGCTCCGACCAAGCCCATCCACAACGACAGGGACAGCGCCACCAGCCCCAGGCGCAGGTCCCACGCCCCGCCCGCGGCGTGGCAGCCCGCCCCGAACGTCGCCAGGCCCATCACGGTGACCACCGCACCGGCCGGGAGACTGCGCCGTTTCGCGGCGAACGGGGGCACCGAATAGACCGCACCGGCCATCAGCATCACCAGCGCGTAGCCGAGCCGGCCGGGGTCGTCCCAGCACAGCACCAGCCCGGCGGCGTCGAGCAGCACCGTGACGAGCCAGGCCGTGCGGACCCGCAGGAGTCCGGAGGCCAGCGGGCGCCGGGAACCGTTGCCCCGGTCCTCCGGCAGGTCCATGATCCCGTTCAGCAGGTAGGCGCCCGCCGTCACGCAGAACCATGACACCGCGCCCGCGGCGGCCCCCGCATGCAGGTTGCGCAGGTGGGGCTGCGCCAGCAGCAGGCCCGCGCCGAACCGCATCAGGAAGACCATCTGCACTACGGGGCGGGCCTCCCGGAGGCTGAGGCCCAGTATGCGGAGAGGTGAACCGGACGTACGGACATCGATCACGGCGGGCGCGGTTGTGGTTGACATGGAAAGATCGTGACCGAAGTCCGGGACATGCGCCCGGACTTCGGTCGCTCCCTCCTACCACTTAGGAGGTACGCACCCCCCTGACGAGCGGCACGAACCACAGATCCGGCAGGATCTCGGTGGCCGGCCCGGCGGCCACGGACGCCCGGCCGACGGCGGACGCCCCGGGGCCGGGCCGCTGCGCCGCGTCGGACGCGCCGACGCCCAGCGCGAGCAGAGCGTCGGCCCCGGTACGCGCGAGCGAGTCGCGCAGCCGGCCCGGGTCACCCGTCATCCGTCGGCCGCGGTGGTGACGAACTCGTGAAAGCTGTACTCGCGCAGCTTCAGCTGGGCGTGAATGTCGCCGCCCAGCCCGAAGTGGCCTATCGCACCACCGTAGTTCTGCTGATAGCTCATCCACAGCAGGACCACGTTCACGATCCGGCGCGGACCCGGGGCCCCCGGGGCGGGGAACGGGTTGGGCAGCACCGCCCGGTACCTCCCCTTGCCCGCGCCGTCGGCGAAGAAGGCGTTGGGGATACCGAGCGGCCCCGGCCGGAAGGGGCCGTGCGGCTCGGGGGAGAGGTCGCCCTCGCGCAGCGACATCACGGTGTACATGCTGTCCGGTACGAGCCCGGCGAACTCGAAGGCGAACTCGGCCGCGTGTCCCCCCTCCACCACGGTGACGTCCAGGGAGCCGGTCGCCCGCACCCACTGCCCGAGCGTGACGGGCTCGGCGACCCGACGCCCGTCCTCGGGGCGCAGGTCCGGGATCGGCACCTCGTGGAAGGCGTAGCTGGGGCGTACCACCCGGTGGGCGTCCGGGAGTTGGTCCGGCGCGAACAGCATGGGGTAGTTGTTGCACGGCAGGGGCAGCGGCAGCGTGTGCAGCACCATGTCCCGGTCCGCCTGGGTGAGGGCGTTCGGGTCCTCGGGCAGCTCGCGCACGATGCGGTGGGGCGCGTTGTCCCCGTGCGGCGGCAGCGGGCTGTCCGCCGAGACGATCGCCGCCCCCCACGCGGAGGACGTGGTCCCGTCCGCCGCGGCCCGGTTGACCCTGCCGATGACGACGAAGTCACCGTTGGGGTCCATGACCTCGCTGGGCGGGTAGGTCGGACCCTGGGTGGTCAGACTCAACTCGTAGGAGCGGTGCATCACGCCTCGACCAGGGAGTAGGTGGTGGTGTGCAGGCCGCCCTCGCCGCCCTCGGCGATGATGTACTTCTCGCGCACCTCGGTGAGGATCGCCTCGTACGCGGGGGTCTTGAACACGGCGTTGTGGACGGCCGGGGCGACGGAGAAGCCGGCCACGAACAGCACCCCGGGCTCGGTGCTGAGCAGCGAGTGATAGGCGAGGAACACCTCCGACTCGTCGGCGGCGCGCACGGTCTCGAAGATCGTGCGGTCGCGCCAGGCCCGGTACTCGTCGAGCACCGGCGGGCGCACCTCGACCCGGCGGAGCTGGACGAACGGCGTCGTGGGGAGTGCCTCGTCGGTGTTCTTCGGCGCCTCGACGAACTCGACCACCTGGCGGTGGACGTCCGCGCTCAGCTCCGGCGCCAGGTCGGTCCAGAGCTTGTTCCACGCCGGACGGAGCGTCTCCAGGTCCGCGAGGGAGTCCAGGGGCCGGAGTTCGAGCAGCGCCGAACTCTCCAGCGAGCGGTACAGACGGGCGCCCGCCGGTCGGTCCAGATGCCGCGACCAGGTGGCGACCGCGCTGTCGAAGCGGTCGGCCGTCACGGGTGCTTCGGTGACGAGCAGCAGGGGAGTGGGCATGGAGGTGCCTTTCTCGGAGTTGTACGACGGAAGGTCGGGTGCGACGGAGAGTCGGAGTCGTACGGCAGGGAGCCGGGTACGACGTGTGGCACGGCAGGGAGCCGGAGCCGTACGAGGGAGGGGAAGGGAGCCGCGGAGACGTCCGGAGACGTCAGAGCAGCGAGACCGGGGAGTGCCTGGACGGCGTGAAGGCGTCGACGCGCACCCGGCTCCACACGCCGCCCGTCCAGAACGGGTCCCCGTCGAGATGGGCGCGCACCTGAGCGGCGTCCTCGGCCGCCACCACGAAGAGGCTTCCGGCGGCAGTGCCGTCCGACGGGTCGCTGAGCATCCCGTACAGCGAGGCCGGGAGCGGTCCCTCGCGCCACCAGGCGGAGTGCGCGGGGCGCAGAGCGGCCCGGGCGTCGGCGGATCCGGGAGCGTCCGAGCAGTGGACCACCCAGAGGCCGGCGGTCACCGTGCCACCGCGGCCACCGGCGGCGCCACGGCGGCGAGCGTGTCCCGGACCGCCTGCCGAGCCGCCATGGACTCCTGCCGCCGGGCCAGCGGTTCGGGCACGATGTGCAGCCGTACCTCGAACTCGGCGGCGGCCCGGCCGTTCTGGAGGATCACCAGGAGCGCCTCCAATGAGCGTCCGGCGGGCCCTTCGAGGTCGGCCAGGGGCCGGTACTCGATGGTGGCGGGGAGCGGGAAGACGAAGCTGTGGAAGGCCGAGCGGATCGCGCCGATGACGAAGCGGGTGGGCTCCTCGCCGACCAGCAGGTGCTGCTCGGCCACGACGGTCCAGGCCTGACGCGCGGCCTCCAGCAGGGTGACGGCCGGAATGTGCTGGCCCGTCAGGTGGTCCTCCAGCACCTCCACCCGCTCGTCGAGCAGCAGCGGTGCACGGTAGTGCCCGTCGTCCGTCGGCTCCACGGGGCCGACGAGCACGTTCTTGTCGACGCGCTTGTGCGTGAGGTGCCGGTCGACGGGCAGCGGAACGTCGTTGCCGCTCAGCGCTGACAGCCGTACGCGCTGGTCCCTGGTCAGGCCCTGTCCGGGCACCAGTACGGTGGCGGCGTCCAGGTGGCCGGCCTCCAGGTCGGCCAGGACGGCGGAGGCCGCGAGGGCACCGCGGTTGGTCAGGAATTCCTCGAAGCGGTCGCCGACGACGACGGCCGGAGCGGATGACACGGTCGGTTCCTCCGGGACTCAGATGGCTATGGATACCGTCATGGCGGCGTGGTACGCGTCGACGAGGTCGCCGACGGTGCGGACGTCGGAGATGAGCAGGTCCTCCGCGAACGGGTCCACGCCGGTCTCCAGTTCGAGCATGATGAGGAGGCGCGCGAGCAGGAGGGAGCCCAGTCCCGTGTCGGCGAGCGCGTGGGACTCCTCGGGCCGCTGGGTGCTTCCCGATTCGGCGAGCAGCTCGGTCAGGGTGGAGAGCACGATGGTGTGTACGTCCTGGCGGTCTAGCATGTGATGCCTCCGTCGACGATGAGGGTCTGGCCCGTGATGAACGAGGAGCGGGAGGAGACCAGGAAAGCGATCGCGTCGGCGATCTCCTGCGGATCGGCGAGACGGCCCAGGGGGGTCCGCTTCTTGATCCGTTCCCGGTTCAGGTCGGTGACGTCCGAGGTGAGCGCGGACTCGAAGTAGCCCGGCGCCAGGGAGTTGACGCGGATGTTCAGCGGGCCGAGCTCACGGGCCAGGCTGCGGGTGAACCCGTCCAGCGCCGCCTTGGTGGCCGAGTAGACGGCCACCCCCCGGTACCCGCGCACGGCGTTGATCGACGAGACGGTCAGGATGTGACCGCCGCGCTGCGCGCTCATCACCTTGGCGCAGGCCTGGGTGAGGATGATGGGCCCGGTGAGGTTGCCGGCGATCGACGCCTCGATGCGCTCCGGCCGGCTGGTCAGGAAGAGCTCCTGGCCGTCGAGGAGCGCGGCGTTGTTCACCAGCAGGTCCACTCGCCCGAACGTGGTGCGGACCCGGGCCACGAAGCGGCGCAGGGCCGCGTGGTCGGCCAGGTCGACGGCCTCCCAGAGGAACGCGTCCGGCGAGGTCTTCTGCCGCTCCTCGGTGAAGTCCGAGGGCGAGCGGCTGAAGGTGGCGACCTGCCAGCCATCGGACAGCAGCCGTTCCGCCACCAGCCGCCCCAGCCCGCGGCTGCCGCCGCTGACGACGGCGACCGGACTCACGCGGGGCTCCGCATCTTCTTGAAGCGCTCGGAGTGCTGCTGCCGCGCGGAGACCTCGATGAGCGCCGGGACCTTGAACGCCTCCAGCCGCTCGGCGCAGTGCGCGCGGGCCCTGCGGGCGAGTTCGGCCTCGTCGCAGGGGACGGCCGGCTGGAGGACCGCGCGCACCACCATGCCGGTGACGGGGCTGGGCCGTCCGCTGACGGTGACCTCGGCGACCTCGGGCAGCTCCAGCAGGACGCTCTCGACCTCGCTGGGGTAGACCTTCTCCCCGCCGACGTTGATGATCTCCGAGCGCCGGCCGAGGATGCGTACCCACTCCCCGTCCTGCTCGACGACGTCCTGGGTGTTGAAGTACCCCTCCTCGTCGAAGGGGGCTTCCGCGTTGAGATAGCCCAGCATCGCCATGTCGGACTTGATCCACAGGATGTCGTCGACGATCCGGTAGTCGAATCCGGCGCCGCCGAGCTTCACCCAGAGCGTCTCGTCCCCGCGCGACTTGGTGGGCAGGATTCCCAACTCCGAGAGTCCGTAGGTCTGTTTCATCCTGACGCCCGGCAGCGTCTGCGCCAGCCTGCGCAGAGTGCGCAGGGGCATCGGTTCGGTGCCGTACGTGATCAGGCCCAGGGCGGAGGTGTCGAAGCGTTCCGCCGCACCGGATATGAGCACCATGTTGAGGAAGGTGGGCGTGGTCGGCAGCACGTCCACCCGGTGCTGGGCGATGGCCGAGAACACCGCGTCGGGCGTCCGCTCCGGAACGGTCACCACCGTGCCGCCGTGGCACAGCGTGTGCAGAAGCGTGTTGACGCCGCCGATGTGGTCCAGGCTCAGGAAGGAGAGGATGCGGCGGGGCCGGCCACCATCGGCGTACCTGCTCAGCACCTTGGTGAAGTCGAGCACGGACGCCTTGCTGCGGCCGGTGGTGCCCGAGCTGAAGAGGACCAGTCCGGGACGGGCGGCGTCGCGCAGCCCGTCGTACAGCTCATGACCGGCGCGGACGCCGGTGCGATGGGCCCTGCGCGGCCCCTGGTCGGCCGGGAAGAGGGAGACCTCGACCTGCGCGACCTCCAGGAACTCGGTGCGCTTGGCGGCAGGGAGATCGGTCAGCGGGACGATGATGGCGCCCCGCTCGATCAGGGCGAGCAGCCCGGCACAGGCATCGGGCGAATAGCGGCCCTCCAGGGTGACCACCTCGCCCGGGACCACGTCGTGCGCGTCGAGGAATTCACGCCATTCCGCCACCAGGCCGAGAAGGTCGTCATAGGTGTGCACGGTGTCGTGGAAGACGATTGCTTCGGACGGTCCGTACTGCTCCATCGTCCGTATCACAGAATCAAGCACGGGAAGCTCCGGTCGTAGGAAGTCCGGGATTCGTGATACTGACCCTAGAATCCGGCGCGAATGTGCCGCAACGGCTCTTTGGAGCGGTGGAGCGTCCATACCCGGGCGGCTACTGTTCCCTTTGTTTCTCGGTCCGTCCGCCGGCCGCCCCAGCGTTCACGGGGGCGTTACGGAAAGGGCGACCACCGGAAACAGGAAATCCGGACCACGGCTCCGGGAGGGAGCGGTGATCCGGATTTCGGTGGAGGCCGACGGCCCCCGGTACCGCGCGGGGCCCGGCGCCGGGGCCCGGCGCGGGCCCCCGCGCCGCGGTGGGGGCTGTCGTACGTACGGCCCCGGGGACGGGCCACGCGGAAGGAGAGGGCGGTGCGCGGGGGCGGCCGTCAGCGCGCGGCCTCTTCGGGCAGCGCGGCGACCGGCCCGGGTGCGGGGGCGGCAGCGGCGGGGGCGGCGGCGGCCGGGGCCGGGGCGGGGTGGCGGGAGGAGATGAAGACGCCCACCAGCACGACGGCGCCCGCGCCGACCTGCACCAGGGTGACGGGCTGGCCCATCGCCAGCGAGGCCAGGACCGTGAAGACCGGGACGAGGTGGAAGAAGACCGCCGTGTCGGGCACGCCGAGGTGACTGACCCCGTAGTTCCAGAAGATGTAGGCCAGCACCGTCGACAGGATGCCGACGAAGGCGAGCGCCCACCACACGCCCGCCGGCTGGGAGGTGAAGGTGTGCGCGTCGGGGCGCGGCCCGACCGCCAGCACCGTCAGCCAGAGTCCGGCACAGCCCATCAGGGTGGTCAGACCCGTGGTGAGGACGGGCTTGACGCCCTTGAGGAAGCGACCGCCGATGACCGAGTAGGCGGCCAGGCAGAACGTCGCGCCGAGGCAGAGCAGGTCGCCGACGTTGGGGGCCTGGAGCCGCTGCACGGAGCCGGAGAGGATCAGTACGGCGACTCCGGCGAAACTGACGGAGGTGCCGATGCGGTGTCCCCGGCCGATGCGCTCGTGCAGGAAGGCCCAGGCGATGAGCGCCGTCAGGAGCGGATTGGTGGCCTGGATGAGCGCGCCGTTGGTGGGGGTCGTGTGGCGCAGCCCCAGGAAGAGGAACAGGTTGAAGACGACCACGCCGATGCCCGCCATGGCGAGGAGCGGCTTCCACGCGCGCTTCAGGGTGTCGAGTGCCTCACGGGCCCGGAAGCCCAGGATGACCAGGGTGAACACCGAGGCGAGCGAGTAGCGCAGCGCGGCCGAGAGGGCGGGTGACAGATGGTCGACGGTGTAGCCGACCAGGTTGAACGTCGCGCCCCAGAACAGGGCGGTGAGAACCAGCAGGGACTGGATCACGCGCCGGTTCACGAGGCCACCGCCGGTTGGCGTTCGTACAGCCCGTCCAGCTCGGCGAGTGCCGCGGGGGCCGCCGGCAGCCGGTCCCAGCCCAGCCTTACGGCGTACTCGTCCAGCACCGGGTCGGCTCCGACCGCGTGCGGATGTCCGACCTGCGTGAGCATCGTCAGGTCGGAGGCGTGGTCGCCGTAGGCGTGGCAGTCCTCGAAGGCGAAGCCGAGCTCCCGCACGGTCTCGCCGAGCGCCTGCCCCTTGGCCGTACCGATCATGGGGCGTTCGACCTCCCCGGTCAGCAGGCCGTCACCGTCGACCAGGGGCTCGGAGCACAGGATGCGGTGGGCCGGAAGATCCCCCGTGAGGGGTTCGAGGCAGCCGCGGAAGGATCCCGAGACCAGGACGACGGTGTCGCCGGCCGCGACGTGGGCCCGCAGGGCGGAGACCGTGGCGCGGACGAACCCGTCGGGCCGGAGCCGGTAGGCGTCGTACCAGGCGCGGGCCGCGGCCGTCAGCTCCCGCTGCGAAACCCCGGCGAACCTGCGGTAGTAGAACCGGTTGATCTCGGTCCGGTCGGTGCCGCTCGCCGCCATGGCGTGCACCTGCCGCATCACGGCGGCGTATTCCTCCTCCTCACCTCCCCGGTCCACGATCCAGCTGTGCAGGAAGTCGAACATGCTCTTGGCGGTGATCAGTGTCTCGTCGACGTCGAAGAAGGCCGCGCGTGCGGACTCGTTCATGAGGTGGATCTCCTTCGGGCAGGCGGGCGGGCAGGCGGGCGGGCGGGCGGTTCAGCCGACGCTGAGGTCCAGCGGGGGAGTGGGCGACTGGGGGCGGCAGAGTCCGTCACGCAGCGCCAGCGCCACCGCGGACGTACGGTTCGAACAGTCCAGCTTGGACAGGAGGCTGGCCACCAGACGCTTGGCGCCGTGCTCCGAGATCCCCAGCCGTCTGCCGATCTGACGGTTGCTCAACCCCTCGACCAGCAGGGTGAGGGTCTGCTGCTCGCGTGGGGTGATGCGGGGCCGGGCGGCCCGCGACGGGACCGGCTCCTCCCGCCAGGCGAGCACGATCCGCTCGAACAGCCAGAAGGGAACGGGCGGGTCGTCGGCGGCGCACGCGGTCAGGGCCGCGCGCAGGGTGTCGGCCGTGAGGCTGGAGGTGTCGGCGTAGCCCAGGCCGCGCAGACTGGGCAGTTCGCGCGGGAACTCCGGAGCCGAGCCGTCCACCAGCAGCAGGACGCGGTGGCCGCCCTCGACGACGCTGCGCAGCAGACCGAGTTCGGCACCGAGATCGGCCAGGGCGAGCACCAGCACGGAGCCGTCGGCGGCGGGCGTCCGGAAGGCGGCGTGCAGGGTGGCGCCCGGATCCGGAGTGCAGCTGACCCGGCCCACTTCACCGAGTCCGGACGCCATGTGCTGGACGCCGAACCGCTGCAGGTCGTTGCGGAGGGCCAGGGTCACATCGAGAGCGGGGAGTGCCTGTGCGGTGCCGGCACTGCTATGCATGGGCCAACCTCTCGTCGTTTTCTCCTGTCGACTGCAAATTAGCCCGCGTCGTCGGGGGAATTGATGCGTCTACCTCCAAGGTGGTAGACGGGCCCAGGTGTAGGACACACCAAGAAACTCAAAAGAAAGTAAAGCGCAGGACAGGCCCTGCCGGAAGCCCGCAGAATTCCGCTCACGGAAAGTCTTTGTTCAGGACGGGGAAACATTGGCGTCGGCGGTCAGCCGGCCCGCCTTTCCCCAGCTCTCCGGGGCGACTTCGTGTATCCACACCTGGACGGCCTCGGGCGGCATCCCGTACGCCTTGACGAACGCATCGGTGATGAGAGTGACGAGTTCGCGCTTCCGCTCGGTCGACTGCGGTCCCTGCTGGACGGTGACGATGGGCATGACGAGGCTCCCTGGATGAAGGACGACGGTACTTTCGAGGCCCCGTACGGGGCTCTTCGATTCCAGCCGAGGAGCGCATGACGTCCAAGAGGCGTTCGGCGAAGGCAGCGATCAGTTTTCGTGATGGGACGCCGTACGACGGGGCAGGCGGCGGTGGGACGGCCCACGCCGGACGCCCGGTACGGCCCGAGGTGCCCCGGGCCGGGTCAGCAGCGTCCGCACGCCTCGTACGGTCCGCGGTCCCCGGCCGGGTCAGCAGCCGTCCACGCGCCCCGTACGGTCCGTACCGCCCCTGCTCCCGGCACCGCTCGTACCGCCCGCACCGTCCGTGCTCGCCGTGCCGTCCGTGACGGTCAGTTCGACGCACAGGCTCAGGAGCCGCCGCACGGCCGCCGCGGTGTCGTCCTCGCGGGCGAGGACGGAGGTCTCCATCCACAGCCCGGAGCCGGACAGGGAGCGGAACGTGACGCGCGGGGTGTGCAACTGGCGTGCCTGGGAGGCGTAGACGACGGTCCAGGACGGCCCCCCGCTGCCGATAGCGGCGAGCGTGTCGTGCAGCGAGCCGGGCGTGGCCGCGGTGACCGGCTCGAAACCCGACACATGGCAGGCGGCGGTGACCAGGTCGACCAGCGCCGGATGGCTGCGCCGACTGGTGAGACGCAACGGGAGCGCGGCCAGCCGGATCAGGTCGAGCGCCCCGTCCTCGGCCGCGGGGTGAGCCGCCGGCAGCGCCACCAGGACCTCGTCCCGCCACACCGGCACGGTGGTGAGCCCCTGGACGGGCAGGGCGGCTCGTACGAACGCGGCGTCCAGCCGCCCGGTGCAGACGGCCTGGACGCGGGCCTGAACGGGCAGGGAGACCAACTCGGTGCGCACACCGGCCGTATCCCGTGCCAACGCGTCGAGGAGGAGGTCGAGACGGTGGCCCATCCCCGAACTGGTGCCGAGCCGCAGCACGGCGCCCTCGGTCTCTACGGCGGCCACGGCGGCCCTGGCCTTCTCCTCGATCAGCAGCATCTCGCGGGCGTGGGCCAGCAGCACGAGCCCGCCGGGCGAGAGTCTCACCTGGCGGGCCGAACGGTCGAACAGGTCGCAACCGAGCTCGCGCTCCAGCCGCCGCACCTGTTGGCTCACCGCCGACTGGACGATGTGCAGCCGCTCGGCCGCCCGGCCGAAGTGCAACTCCTCGGCGACCGTGAGGAAGTAGCGCAACTGGCGTAGCTCCACAGGAAATCGCCGCTCCTCACCGCCGCCCCGGCGCTCGTCCCCGATGTCGCCCGGTCACTCTACCGGGGGCTGCCGGTCGCTCTCTGCGGCTCTCGGCCACGTCCGGGCCGGTGGCCGGCGGTGGCCCGCGGCAGTTCCGCCGCTCGTCCTCCGCCGCTGGTTCTTCGCTGGTTGCTACGCGTCGTCCGCGGAGAGGAGCGTCGCCACTGCCTTCGGGGCCTCCAGACTCACCAGGTGGCGGACGTCGGGGACGACGGTCAGACGCGCGTCGCGCAGATCGGCGGCGATGCCGCGCATGAGGGCGGGCGGAGTCGTCGGGTCGTCACCGCCCGCGACCAGGCGGACGGGGACGCCGATGAAAGGGAGGTGCGGCCGGGTGTCCAGCTTCGTCAACGCGTGCCAGCCGCCCACCCAGTCCGCGACCAGGGCGCGCAGGACCGATTCGCGCGCGTAGCGCACCTCGTCGGCGTCGCGGGCGAGGAATTCCGGGCTGAACCACCGTTCCAGCGTGGGGCGTACCTGGGGGGCCATGCCGTGCAGGGAGGCCGAGGCGGCCCGTTCGGCATAGGCGGCCTGAGGGTCGGCGGCGGCGGCGATCAGGTCCAGGCGGCGTACCAGGCGCGGATGGTCGACGGCCAGGGTCTGGGCGATGGCCCCGCCCATGGACACCCCGGCCACCTGGGCGCTTTCGATGTCCAGGTGCCCCATGAGCGCGGCCAGGTCGTCGGCGAAGGCGTGGAGTGAGCCCGGGGGAGTGGCGCCGCGGCCGAGGCCGTGTCCACGCAGGTCGTAGGCGATGACCCGCCGGTCGTCCGGCAGTTGCTCCAGGACGGGGTACCAACTGCGGTGGTCCAGCCCGAGGGCGTGGATCAGGATCAGCGGCGGCCGGACGGAGCGGGCACCGTGCGCCGCCGGCCGGTCGAGCACGGCGGTGGTGTGGTCGGCGAGTCGGAGCGTGGTGAGCACCGCGCCGGAGGGAACGGCGAGGGAGGTGCGGAGCGGGACGGTGGGAAGCATCGCGACGATTCCTGCCTGGGTCGGCACCGCGCCCCCGCGGAAACCGGGGCCGGTTCCCGCGGGGGCGCGGTGGGGTGACGTGCGGACTGCCTGGCGTTCGACCGGCCGGTCGCGGACCGATGCCCCTGCGTTGGCGGGCGGACGCGGCCGATGTCGCGGCGTCAGGCGAGGGCGACGACGAGCGCCTGGGTGTCCTCGTAGATGTGGTAGCGGACGACCTTGCCGTCCTGCACCCGGATGTGCAGGGCGTACGGCGAGTTGAACAGGTTGCCGGTCGCCCTGACGGCGTGCCGGAAGAAGCCGGTGATGATGGCGTCCGGACCGTCCACGATGATCTGGTGGACCTGGTTCTCCTGGGGCGACATCGCGCCGCCGAGCAGACCGAGGAACGCCTCGACCTCCGCCTTGGTCGTGCGCTGCCCGGCCCACGGCACCAGGGCGCTGTCTCCGGGGACGAACCAGTCCACCTCGTCGGCGAGCAGGTCCAGCACTCCCTGGCGGTCGCCGGTCTGGAGGCGCTTCCAGAAGTCGTCGGCGATGAAACGGGCGTCGGGCGTCGTCATGTCATTTCTCCTGGTGGTGTGAGCGTTGTCCGGCGAGCAGCGGGACCGGTCGTGAGAAGGGTGCTGACGTGGCCGTCCTTGCCCGCGTGGCAGGCAGGGGGCGAATGGCCGTCCTTGCCCGCGTGGGCGGGCAGGGGCCGGTAGGAAGCCGGGGCAGCCTCCGGGCTGTCCGACCGTGGAGGAGTCGTCGGTACGGGACGCCGTCAGCGGGTCGACGGCATGATCGCCGCCGGATACCGCTCGCCCGTGATGTGCGCGGCGCCGAACGCGGAGTCCAGCAGCGCGACTTCCTCGGGCGTGAGACGGACCGCGGCGGCTTCGGTGTTCTCCTCCAGGTACGAGACGCGCCGCGTGCCCGGGATGGCGACGATGTCCTCGCCCTGGGCGAGGACCCACGCCAGGGCGATCTGGCCCGGCGTGGCTCCGTGGTCGCGGGCGATCGTGGCGAGCCGGTCCAGCAGCGGGAGGTTCGCCTCCAGCGCCCCGTCGGCGAACCGGGGATTGCCCAGGCGGAAATCGTCTGCCGTCAGTCCGGCGAGGTCGCGCACCGTCCCGGTGAGGAAGCCGCGGCCGAGCGGGGAGTACGCCACGAGGGAGATCTCCAGTTCCCGCGCCGCCGCCAGCACGCCGCCCTCGACGACGTCCCGGGTCCACAGCGAGAACTCGCTCTGCACGGCCGCGATCGGGTGGACGGCGTGCGCCTTCCGGAGGTTGGCGGCGCTCACCTCGCTGACCCCGACGTAGCGGATCTTGCCCTCGGCGACCAAGTCGCCGAGGGCGGCGACGGTCTCCTCGACCGGGGTGACGTCGTCGAGCCGGTGCACGTAGTAGAGATCGATGACGTCCACCCCGAGCCGGCGGAGCGACGCCTCGCAGGCGGCCCGGGCGTAGGCGGGGCTGCTGTCGTTCCAGCGCCGTCCGTCGGCCTTGCGGATACCGAACTTGGTGGCCAGCAGGACCTCGTCGCGACGGCCGCGGATCGCCTTGCCCACGAGTTCCTCGTTGTGGCCGAGACCGTACATGTCGGCGGTGTCGAGCAGCGTCACGCCGAGGTCGAGGGCGTGCCCGATGAGGCGTTCCGAGGCGGCGTCGTCCTTCGGGCCGTAGTACTCGCCGCTCATCCCCATGCAACCCAGCCCGATCGACGGTGACAGCGGGCCGTGCGCGCCGAGCCTGCGCAGCTCCGGCGCGGGCGTGCTGGGAGTCCCGGGCGCTTCTCCGGCCTTGGTCATGGATGTTCCTCTTCCCGGTTCGTCCGGCTGATGCGGTTTCAGGCGTGATCGAATCTAGGGCCGCGCGAAGGGCCGGACAACGCCACCTTCGGCTACCCCGGATGGGTAGGTGGGGCTCGCCGCCACGGGGAGGGAACCCGGCCGTGACCTGCGAGGCAGCCTGCGAAGCGTGGTGTGGGAATCTCGCCCGACCAGTGTGGGAGTCCCGCCCGACCCGCCCCCCGGGCGGACGGCGCTCCTTTCCCGACACGTCCTAAACTGGCCCCGCTGATCGGCGCTGCTCCCGGCCCGCCCCCCGGAGCGCGGGGAGAGCGTCACCCGCGCGAGGAGGAACCATGAGCGACGGCGCCCGCACCGTACTGGCCGGCCTGGACGGCATCCGGTCCGGCCTGGAGGACCTGTACAAGGACCTGCACGCCCACCCCGAGCTCGGGCTCCAGGAGCACCGCACGGCCGCCAGGATGGCCGGGGCGCTGCGCGAGGCCGGGTACGAGGTCGTCGAGGGGATCGGCGGGACCGGGGTCGTCGGCGTGCTGGCCAACGGCGCGGGGCCCGTCGTGATGGCCCGCGCCGACATGGACGCCCTCCCGGTCCAGGAGCGGACCGGCCTCCCCTATGCCTCCACCGCGACCGTGACCGGCGAGGACGGCTCCGAGCAGCCCGTGATGCACGCCTGCGGGCACGATCTGCACATGACCGCGCTGCTGGGCGGCGCGCGGCTGCTGGCGGAGTCCCGGGACGCCTGGCGGGGCACCTTCGTGGCGCTCTTCCAGCCCTCCGAGGAGAAGGGCGACGGGGCGGACGCCATGATCGCCGACGGCCTGACCTCGCGGGTGCCCCGCCCCGACGTGGTCCTCGCCCAGCACGTACTGGCCCATCCGGCGGGTTACGTGGGGACGCGCCCGGGGCCGTTCCTGTCGGCCGCCGACAGCCTGCGCGTGACCGTGTACGGCCGGGGCGCGCACGGCTCGATGCCGCAGGCGTCGGTGGACCCGGTGGTGATGGCCGCGATGATCGTGGTGCGCCTGCAGACCGTCGTCTCCCGGGAGTTGGCGGCCACCACCCCCGCCGTCGTCACCGTCGGCAGTATCCACGCCGGTACCGGCCCCAACGTCATCCCGGACAGCGCGGTCATCCAGCTCAACGTCCGTACCTACGACGAGGCTTCGCGCGCCCACGTGCTGAGCGCGATCGAGCGGATCGTGCGGGCCGAGTGCCAGGCGTCCGGATCTCCGGCACAGCCGCTGATCGAGAAGATCGCCGCCTTCCCGCCCACCGTCAACGACGAGGCCGTGACCGAGCGGGTCGCCGAGGCGTTCGCCGCCCATTTCGGCGAGGACGCGCACACCGTCGAACTCCAGACGGCCAGTGAGGACCTGAGCCTCATCCCGGACGCGTACGGAGTGCCCTTCACCTACTGGGGCATCGGCGGCACCGACCCGGAGCTGTACGCCGAGGCCGTCCGGAACGGCACCGTCGCACGCGACGTCCCCGTCAACCACAGCCCCTTCTTCGCCCCCGTCCTCCAGCCCACCCTGGACACCGGCGTCAGCGCCCTGACCGTCGCCGCCCTGGCCTGGCTCGGCGTCTGAGCCGCCGCGCCACCCGTGCGCACGCCCGTGCCCGGGAGGCGGCCGGCTCAGGCGAGCCAGTCGGCGTAGCGGGTGGAAGAGAGGCGGGCGCTCCGGTCGGTGAGGACGTCGCCCTTGACCGCGGCGAACATCCCGGCGGTGGGGTCGGTCACGACGGTACGGCCGTCCGCCGCGTGGGCCACGGTGATCCGGCCCAGCTCGTCCAGGGGGAAGACGTCCGGGCCGGCGATGTCGCGCACCCCGTTCAGGGGAGAGCCCGTGGCGACCTCGGCCACCGCCAGGGCCACGTCGGCGGCGGCGATCGGCTGGATCGGGGTGGCGGGCAGCCGCACGGTGCCGCCCTCGGTGGTCCAGGAGAGCACCGCCTCGACGAACTCCATGAACTGGGTCGCCCGGACGATCGAGTACGGGATCGGCCCGGCCGCGAGGATGTCCTCCTGGAGCTTCTTGGCCCGGTAGTAGTCCAGCTCGGGGACCTGGTCCACGCCCACGATCGAGAGGATCACGAAGTGGCCGACACCGGCCTCGGCGCCCGCCGCCAGGAGGTTGTCCATCGACTTCTGGAAGAAGGCCGGGGACGCCTCGTCGAAGGTGGGTGAGTTCGTCAGGTTGACGATGGCGTCGGCCCCCGCCACCGCCTCCGTGAGCCCGCGCCCGCTGATGACGTCGACTCCGGTGGACAAGGAGTGCGGGACACCCTCGTGACCTGCGGCGTTCAGGTCGTTGACGACCTGCGAACCGATCAGCCCGGTACCGCCGATGACCGCGAACCTCATGGGATGCCCTTCGCTCGGAGACGTATCCGAAATATGACATAGGGGGCATCGGTCGGCATGGTCCGAGCGTGGCGTCCGGGTGCATCCGGCGGTCGGGCGCGCGGGCCCGGCACGGTCCGGACGAGGGGCCCTGTGCCTCCCGCTCCGCGGACCCCGTCGCCCCGGTCCCCGTACCCCACGAAGGCCCCTATGCCTCCCGCCCCTCGGACCCGTCGCCCCGGTCCGTACCCCGCAGCGCGAAGTCGGAGCGGGCCACCGCGCCGGGGCGCAGGTGCGTGCGCCGGACGCCGGTTGCCCGTCCGGGGGAGGACGCGACGATGTTCAGGTGGCCCTCGGGCAGCCCGGCCAGGGCGTACCGGCCGAGCGCGTCGGTGGTGGTGCGGACGAGCTGCCGCCCGTGGCCGTCGAGCACGGTGACGGAGGCATGGTGGACGGGCCCGCCGCCGACTCCTTGCACCGTGCCGATCAGGTCCGGCTCCCGCTCCCCGAAGTGGTGGCGGTGCACCGGCAGCGCGACCGGGAGGGGGAAGCTCAGCGCGGGGTCCTCGGCCGGCGGCTCCTCGGGCTCCTGCGGCCCGGCGCTCCGCGAGGGCGCCTTCGAGGTCCCGGCCGGTGCGGCGTCCCGGGCGTCCCGGCGGCGGTGCCGCAGGGCGTCGAGCCCCATCAGGCCGAGCCCCGCCGCGATCCAGGCGCAGAGGACGAGGACGGGGCGCAGGGTGCCGGCCCCGCCGAAGTAGAGCACTCCGCGCAGGGCGTCCACGGCGTTGGCGAGGGGCATGACGGCGTGGACGTACTGGAAGACGGGCGGCAGCAGCGCGGCGGGCGCCGCGCCCCCGCTGGTGGGGATGGAGAGCACGATGAACAGGCCCATGCCCACCAGCGGGAAGAACTGCCGGGTGAAGGGTGCGAGGCCGGACGCGACGGTGGCGACGGCGGTCGTCAGCAGGAAGGCGATCGCCAGGGACGACGGGGACGCGGGGAGGTATCCCAGCGCCGCGCCGACGGCCGAGCCGATCACGCTGAAGAGCGCGGCCACCCCCAGGACGACCAGGAACTTCTTCCGCCGGTTGAAGCTCACCGCGCGCAGCAGCGCGGTCGCCAGGATGTAGCCGGGGACGCTCCACGCGATGGCGATGTAGACGGCGGAGGTGCCCATCGGGTCCGCGTCGTGGGTCGGCACGACGTCCCGGACGGCGAGGGTGTGCCCCTGCTCGGCGGCGAGCGTGGTGAAGACCGCGGTCATCTTCTGCGCGAGGACGGCGCCCTCCGCCCTGGTCACGTACAGCACGGGCCGGTCGCCCGTCACCAGCGCCGCGACCGCCTCGCGGTGGGTGACCGCGTGCCGCGCTCCCGCGTCCCCGGCGACCGGGGAGACCTCGAACCCGCCCGGGTACTCCTGGCGCAGGGCGGCGGCGATCCCCGTACCGGAGCCGGGACCGGCGGCCGGTCCGGCCACGGCGATCTTCGCGTGGTGGGGTGCGGGCGAGTGCAGCGCCGGGGCGAAGCAGAAGAGGAAGCCGAGGAAGAGGGCCAACGGGAACCACAGGGTCTCGGCGAGGGTCCGGACCGTGCGGGGGCGCGGCGCGGCGTCCGCCGGGGAGGCGGCCGGGGGTGCGGCCGGAGGTGCGGTGCGCATGCGGTGGGTGTCCAGGGGGTCGGTGGTCCGGGTCCGGATCGTCGGCCGCCGTGTTTCGGGGCGTCCGGCTCCGCGTGCGGCGAGGCCGCGCGGACGGCACCGGGGATCCTTGTGTGTCAATAATAGGACGACCGTCGATGAAGTGGCACGCGTGAGCCTGGGCGGAGGCGGGTGCGGGGCGCCCGTACCCTCGTGCAGGTGTTACGGGTGTTACGGGGTCGAACGAAAGGGGGCCGCCCGTGAAGCCACGGCAGCTGATCTTCGAGCTGTACGGCGACTACCTGCGGCACCGGGGCGGCGAGGTCCGCCTCCGGGGGCTGGTCGCGATCCTCGGCTGCTTCGGCATCCCCGACACCACCGTCCGCGTCGTCGTCGCCCGGATGCGGAAAGAGGGCTGGCTCGCCGGACGGCGCGAAGGCCGGGAGACCGTCTACTCCCTCACCGAGGAGGGCCGGGGCCTCCTCGCCGAGCGCCGTGACCGGATCTACGGCCGGGCGCCCACGCCCTGGGACGGGCGCTGGCACCTCGTCGCCTACTCGGTGCCCGAGACCGAACGGGCCCTGCGGGACCAGTTGCGCAAGAAGCTGGCACGCCACGGATTCGGGGCGCTCTCCCCGGCCCTCTGGCTCAGCCCCCACGACCGTACAAAACCGGTGCGGGCGGCCTTCGCCGACCAGCCGCGCGTACGCCTGGACGTCTTCCGCTCCGACACCGCAGGGCCCGAGGAGGACCGGAGCATCGCCGCCCGCGCCTGGGACCTCGCCGCCCTCGACCGCGCCTACCAGGCGCTCCTCGCGGCGCACGCGCCCGCGCTCGCCCCGCTCCGCGCCGAGGGCGCCACCGGGCACGCGGAGGACGCCGGCGGACGGGCGGCGCTCACCGGGCGCGTCACCCTGATCCACGACTTCCGGCCGATCGTCTTCGCCGACCCCGACCTGCCGCCCGAACTCCTGCCCGACGACTGGCACGGCGCGCGGGCCCGCGCGATGTTCCTGGAGTCCCTCGACCTCTCCCGCGAACCCGCCCACGCCTTCGCGGACCGGCTCATCGCCGAAGCCTGACCGGGCGCGGGGGCGCGCTTGCCTCAGGGGGTGTGCGAGGCGGCCTCGCGGAGCCGGTCGAGGAGGCCGTCCAGGGACTTCAGGGCCGCTTCGTCGAACCCCGCGAACACCTCGCGCAGGTTCCGCGCGTGGGCGGCGGCTGCCCGGTCCAGGATGTCCCGGCCGCTGTCGGTGACGACCGCGTACGCCACCCGCCGGTCGGCCGGGTCCGGGCGGCGCTCGACGTAGCCCGAAGCCCGCATGCGGTCGATCAGCCGGGTGACGCCGCCGGTGGTGAGGGCGATGTCCGTGGCCAGTGCGCCCATGGTCAGCCGCCCACCGTCCGAGCGGGCGAGGCGGATCAGCACCTCGAACCAGACGTGCGGCAGGCCGGTCCCGGCCTGCATGTCCGCGCCGAGCCGCTGCTCCAGTCTGCTCGACGCCTCCAGCAGGCGGCCGAACGTGGTGATCAGCGGGTCGTCGATCACGCGGGGTCCCGAGGCGTTCGCCGGACGGGCGGCCGGACCCCCGGGCGAGGCCTCCGGCGGGGCCCCGGCCGGGTGGGGCTTCTGGTTCTCGGCCGGTTCCTCGGTGGGGCGGGGGGAGGGCATGCCGCCAGTCTAGGCGGAAATATCTGACTGGTCAGATAACTTGTACGGTCGAGAAGTCTGACCGGTCAACCATTCGGGCGGTCGCACCTCCGCCCGCCCTGGAAGGGGAACATCCATGAGCGTCACGGCCCGCACGCACACCCCCGTCACCCTCCCGGGAGGCAGCGCGTGACCGGCTTCGGTACCCCCGTCGTCGTGACCCGGGGCTACGAGCAGAGTCCGCTCGTCGTGCTGCTGCACGGCCGGGGCTCCCACGAGGGCGACATCATCGGGCTGGCGGACGCCCTCCCCGGCACCCTTTCCTACGCCGCGGTGCGGGCGCCGATCGCCGAGAACGGCGGCTTCGCCTGGTTCGCGAACCGGGGGATCGGACGCCCGGTACCCGAGTCGCTGCGCGCCACCATGGACTGGTTCCGGAGCTGGCTGGACGAGGCGGCCCCGCCGGGACGCCCCGTCCACCTCGTCGGCTTCAGCGGCGGAGCCGCGTTCGCGGGCGGCCTGCTGCTGGACGATCCCGCGCGGTACGCCGGTGCGGCGATCCTCTACGGCACCCTGCCGTTCGACGCCGGGGTGCCGACCGGCCCGGCACGGCTCACCGGGGTCCCGGTCCTCGTCGCCCACGGCGCCCACGACCGGGTGATCCCCCGTGAACTGCTCGACCGGACCTGGAGTTACGTCACCGGTGAGTCGGGGGCCGCCGCCACCGTTCGGCTCGACCCGGTCGGCCACGGCATCGCCCCCGCGGCGCTGGACGTCCTCGCCGACTGGCTCACCGGCTGACGGGGGCGCGGGACCAGGGCCGATGCCGCCGCGTCACGGCCCGACGAGGACCCCGGCACACGCGGGCGGCCCACCGGCGGACGAGGCCCACCTCCAGGGGTGCGTTCCGGCAGGCCGGGGGAGGGTCGCTACCATCCGGCGTGACCCAAAAGAGCAAACCGGATGTACACCGCACACGCATATTCGCCGACCTGACCCCGCTGCGCACGTCCCCCGACTACCGGCGGCTGTGGTTCGGCAACACCGTGTCCTGGATCGGGCAGGGGATGACCTCGCTCGCGGTGTCGCTCCAGGTGTACGACCTCACCGGGTCCGCCTTCTCCGTGGGGCTCATCGGCTTCTGCTCGCTCGTACCGCTGGTGGTCTTCGGCCTGTACGGCGGCGCCATCGCCGACACCATGGACCGGCGCAAGCTCGGCCTCGGCAGCTCCACAGGATCGTTCCTGCTCTCGGTCGCCCTCCTAGCCTCCGCCGTCGCGGGGGTGGAGCAGGTCGGGCTGCTGTACGCGATCGTCGCCCTCCAGGCCGTCTGCTTCGCGTTGAACTCCCCGGCCCGCAGTTCGATGATCCCCCGGCTGCTGCCGCCCGAGCAGCTGCCCGCGGCCAACGCGCTCTCCTCCCTCACCAGCACGACCGGCACCCTGGTCGGCCCCATGCTGGGCGGCGTGATCGTCGGCTGGTGGGGCTACCGCGCCGCGTACACCGTGGACGCCGTCACCTTCACCGCCTCCCTGTACGCCATGTGGCGCCTGCCCTCCATGCTCCCGGACCGGGGCCCCAAGGCCGCGCCCGGCAAGGCCGCACCCGCTGAAGCCGGTTCCGGCGCCGGTCCCGCCGAGGAGCAGCCGCGCGAGCGGGCCTCCGTGCTGGAAGGGCTGCGGTTCCTCGGCACCCGCCCCAACCTGCGGATGACCTTCTTCAGCGACCTCTGCGCGATGGTGCTCGCCAGCCCCAAGGCGCTCTTCCCGGTCGTCGCGATCGTCTGGTACCACGGCGACGCGCGCACCACCGGACTCCTCGTCGCGGCCCCCGCGTTCGGCGCCCTGCTCGGCGGGGTCTGCTCGGGCTGGCTCGGCCGGGTCAGACGGCACGGGCTCGCGGTCGTCTGCGCCGTCGCCTGCTGGGGCGCGGCGATCGCCGCCTTCGGCCTCACCCGCCAACTCTGGCTCGGCATCGTGTTCCTGGCCCTGGCCGGCTGCGCCGACACCTTCTCGATGGTCTTCCGCGGCACCATGCTCCAGGCCGCCGTGCCGGACCGGATGCGTGGGCGACTCCAGGGCGTCTTCATCGTCGTGGTCGCCGGAGGCCCCCGCCTCGGCGACTTCCTGGCAGGCTCCGTCTCCGACCTGGCCTCCCCGGGCGTCGCCGTCACCGGCGGCGGCCTCGCCTGTGTGGCCGCGGTGCTGCTGCTCGCGCTGAAGTGGCGCGGCTTCCTCCGCTACGACGCCCGGAACCCGCAGCCCTGACCCCACCGGCCCGGCCCCACCGGCCTGCCCCACCGGCCCGGCCCGCCCGGGATGCGGCCCCCGGGTTGTCCGGGATGCGGGACGTGCTTGTCGGGCGGGCGGCGGGCGGATCACCATGCCTCCATGGCCCCTTGCCCGGTTTCGCGACGCCCCGTGGTTCCGCCGCGCGTCCCGGCCGGGCGCTGTCGGGCCGAGCGCTGTTGTCGTACGTACCGCTGAAGCGTCGCGCCCACGGCTGACGCGTCGTACCTGCGCGCGACGCATCGCTCCCCGCACCGCCCACCGCGCACCTGCCGTGCGACCAGCCGTCGCTCCCGTTCCCACCACCGCCGATCGGGGTCCGCCATGTCCGAGAGCTCTCTCCTGCTGCACTGGTTCCTGCCCACCGGTGGTGACGGCCGCGACCCCGGCGGCGTCACCGCCGTGCAGGGCCGCACCGGCTCCGCCACCCGCCGCCGCGCGGACGTCGGCTACCTCGCGCAGGTCGCCCGCGCCGCCGAGACCGCCGGGTTCCACTCGTTGCTGACGCCGGTCGGCCTCGGGTGCGTCGACCCGTGGATCCTCAGCGCCGCGCTCACCCAGCACACCGAGCGGATCGGGTTCCTCGTCGCCTTCCGCGCCGGGTTCACCAGCCCGACGCTCCTCGCCCAACAGGCCGACGCCTTCCGCCGGTTCGCCGGTGGGCGGCTCTCCCTCAACGTGGTCACCGGTGGCGATCCCGCCGAACAGCTCGCGTACGGCGACGCGTTGCCGCACGACCAGCGGTACGCCCGGACCGACGAGGTGATGTCGGTGGTGCGGGACCTCCTCGACGGCAAGGCGGTCGACCACCACGGCGAACACCTGCGGATCGAGGGCGCCAAGCTCACCGACCCGGCCGTCCAGCACCGGGTGCCCCTGTACTTCGGCGGGGCGTCCCCCGCCGCCGAGGCGGTCGCCGCCCGCCGGGCCGACGTCCAGCTGCTCTGGGGCGAACCGCCCGCCGCCCTCGCCGGGCGCATCGCGCGGCTGCGTGCGGCAGCCCCCGCGCTGCGGTACGGAATCCGGCTGCACGTCATCAGCCGGGACACCTCCGCGGAGGCCTGGTCCGAGGCCGACCGGATTCTCGCGGGCATCGACCCGGAGGCGGTCCGGGCGAGCCAGGAGCGGTTCGCGCGGATGGACTCCGTGGGCCAGGCGCGGATGACGGCCCTGCACGGCGGCAGCGCCGACGCATCGCAACTGGAGATCGCCCCGAACCTCTGGGCCGGCATCGGCCTGGTCCGCGAAGGGGCCGGCACCGCGCTGGTCGGCTCGCACGACGAGGTGGCCGCCCGGCTGGACGAGTACCGGCGGCTCGGCGTGGACGAGTTCGTCCTCTCCGGCTACCCCCACCTCGAAGAGGCGTTCCGGGTCGGCGAGGAGGTCGCCCCCCGGCTCCGCGCGCTCGCGGCCGTCTGAGCCGGGCACCGGCCCGCCGCTGCCTGAGCGAGCACCGGCCCGCCGCCGGAGGTCCTCAAGGACTCTCCGGCGCCTCGCCCACGATGCCCCGGGCGATCCCCAGGGCCACCAGGTCCTGGGGCCGCAGGCCGAGCTGGTCGGCCGTCTCGTCGGCCGCGGACGGCGGGCGTTTGAGGATCGCCGCGGCCAACTCCGGTGCGATGACCGAGAAGTAGCTGTCGGCCGTGACATGGGTGCGGCCGGGGGCGGCCAGCGCGAGCGCGCCGCCCGAACCGCCCTCGCCGATCACCAGCGTGGTCACCGGCACCCGCGCCTCCGCGACCGCCGCGAAGGCGTCGGCGATCGCTGCGCCCGCCCCGGCCCGTTCGGCCGCCGCGTCGTTGGCGGCGCCCGGGGTGTCGATCAGGGTGAGTACGGGGATGCCGAGCCGGTCCGCGAGCCGCACGGTCCGGGCCGCCGTCCGGTAACCGGCCGGCCGGGTGGCGGTGCCGCACTGGGCGACGTACGCCACCGGCCGGTCCCCGTGCAGACCGAACCCGCAGAGCGTCCCGGGGTCCGTGCCGCCCGCCCGGTCGCCGTGCAGGGTGAGCCGGTACGCGAAGTACGCGTCCAAGTACGCCTGTGCGCGCGGCCGTTCGGGAGCGCGGGCCAGGGCCACCGCCTCCCGGCCGGTCGCGGGGAGCCGGGTGCGGGAGAGCGCCCGCGGTACCGGAGCGGGCTGGATGCCGGACGCCCGCGCACCCGCCTCCGCACCTCCCTTCAGCACCGCCAGCCACCGCCCCAGCGTGCCTGCCAACTCCGCCTGATCCACCACCGTGTCGACCTGCCCGGCCGCCAACTGGCCCTCGGCCGTGTACGCGTACGGGTCCGCGTCCGGCGGGCGAACCCGCGAACCGGCGAACCCGACCTGCGCCCCCGGCAGTGCCAGCACCACGTCGGCGCCCGCCCCCACGGTGGCCCAGCCGCCGCCGGTCGCAGGGTCCCGCAGGACCGCGAGCTGCGGCAGCCCGGCCGCCCGCAGCTCCGCCGAGGCGCGGGCCACCCGCTGGAGCTGGGTGAGCGCGACCATGCCCTCCTGCATCCGGCTGCCGCCCGTGGCGACCAAGGAGACCAGCGGCAGCCGCAGTTCCCGGGCGAGGGTGTACGCGGCCGTCAGCCGGTCCCCGGTGCGGTGCCCCAACGAGCCGCCCAGGAAGCCGAATTCGAAGGCGAGCAGCACGCAGGGCTGCCCGCCGACCAGGGCCGTGCCGTGTACGACCGACTCCGTCTCGCCGGTCCGCTCCGCGGCCTCGGCCCGCGCCGCCCCGTAACCGCTCCAGCCGAGCGGGCCGTCCGGTGTCCCCGCGGCACCCGGATGGTGCTCGTCGCCGGCGGCCGGGCGTTCGTCGAAGGTGTCGGCGACGACGGCGATCATCTCGCGCGCGGTCCGGCGCGCAGGCCGCTCAGCCATCGTGGCCCGGCCCGCTCGCCGGGTCGGCCGTCAGCGCCCGCTTCATGATCTTGCCCAGGTCGTTGCGCGGCAGGGCGTCGAGAAGGCGGACCGTGCGCGGGCGCTTGTGCGGGGCGAGGAGCTTGGCCACGTGGTCCGCCAACTCGGCCGCGCCGGGCGGTGATCCGGGGTCGGCCGGGACCACCCAGGCGACGATCCGCTCGCCGAGGTCGGGGTCCGGCTCGCCGGTGACCGCGGCCTCCCGCACCCCCGGGTGGTCGAGGAGCGCGTTCTCGATCTCGCCCGCCCCGATCTTGTAACCGCCGCTCTTGATCAGGTCGGTGGCCCTGCGTCCGACGATCCGCACGTACCCGTCGGGGTCCACCGTGGCCATGTCGCCGGTACGGAACCAGCCGTCCTCGGTGAACGCCGCCGCCGTGGCGTCCGGCCGGTCGAGGTATCCGCTGAAGAGGTTCGGGCCGCGCACCTGGATCTCGCCGATCGCCTCCGGGCCGTCCGCCGGGGAGCCGTCCTCCTCCACCAGGCGGAGCTCCACCCCGGCGAGCGGCGGGCCGACCGTTCCGGGCCGGGGAACGCCGTCCGCGCGGATGCCGGTGTTCATCAGGGTCTCCGTCATGCCGTACCGCTCGATCACCCGCCGCCCGGTCGCCGCGTGGATGCGCTCGTGGTCGTGGACCGGCAGCGCGGCCGACCCCGAGACCAGCAGCCGGGCACCCGCCAGCGCGCCGGCCAGCCCGGCACCGGCGGTCGCCCCGGCGCCCCCACCGGTCCCGAGCACTTCGGCCAGGCGGTGGTACATGGTCGGCACGCCGAACAACATCGTTCCCCCGGAGCCGAGTTCACGGGCAACGCCCTCGGCGGAGAACTTCCCCAGATGGCGGACCGAACCGCCGCGCCTCAGCGGCCCGAGCACCCCCAGCACCAGCCCGTGCACGTGGAAGAGCGGCAGCGCGTGGACGAGGACGTCGTCGCCGGTCCAGCCCCAGGCGTCCTCCAGCGCGTCGAGCGAGGCGGCGACCGCCCGGCGGGGCAGGACCGCGCCCTTGGGCGGACCGGTGGTGCCGGAGGTGTAGACGATGAGCGCGGCGCTCTCCGGACCGGGCTCGGCCGCGGGCGCCGGAGCGGCTCCCGCGTCCCCGTCCACGAGGACGTCGATCCGGGGGAGTGCGGCGAGCGCCGCCGGCAGCACGTCCCCGGGGCCGGCGAGCACGGCGGCCGGCGCGCTGTCGCCGACGATGTGCGCGAGTTCGCGTGCGCCGGTCTTCGGGTTGAGGGGAACGGCGGGCACGCCCGCGAGGAGCGCGGCCACCACACCGACGACGGTCTCCGCGGACGGCGTCGCCCAGACGGCGACCCGGCCGCCCGCCCCGGCGATCCGGGGGGCGAGCGCGCCCGCGAGCGCGGACAACCGGGCGTAGGAGAGGGAGAGTTCGCCGAACCGGACCGCCTCCCGGCCGTCCGTGCCGGCCGACGGGTGCTGGAGCGCGGGGAGAAGGGGCTCGGACGGGAGGGGCGCGGGGGAGAGTTGCGTCACGCCCGCCAGCGTAAGGGCTCGTGAGGAGGCGGCACCCGGGTTCCCCGCAACACCCGGAGGCCCGGCGCCGCCCGCAAGCCCCGCGGCGCCCGGCCGCCGGCTCAGCCCGCGTCCCGCTGGATGTTCCGCATCCGCCCGTAGGCGTACACGCAGCCCGCCAGCGCGAGGTCGGAGAGCAGCATGAAGCCGATCGAGTACGAGCCCTTGGCGCTGTAGATCGCGCCCATCACCAGCGGCGGCACGAACCCGCCGAGGCCGCCCATCGCTCCGACGATGCCGGTCACGCTGCCCACCTTCGGCTGCGGGGTCACCTGCGAGACCAGCGCGAAGACGCTGCCGCTCGCGGTGCCGAGCCCGGCGGCCATGGCGAGCAGCGCGATGGTGCCGACCGGGTTCAGCGCCGGGTCGAAGGCCTGGACGATGGCCATCAGCGCGGCCAGCAGCAGCGCCGCCGCGGTGACCAGCGCCGGGTGCAGGTGGTCCGACAGGTAGCCGCCGACCGGCCGGAAGACGACGGTCACCAGCGCGAAGCCGGCCGCCTTGGTGCCCGCGTCGGTCGGGGACATGTCGTACCAGGTCTTGAGGTAGGTCGGCAGGTAGACCCCGAACGCCACGATGCCGCCGAAGCCGATCGCGTACAGCGCCGACAGCTCCCAGGTCACCCGTAGCTTTCCCGCCCCGGTGAGCCGGTGGACCAGCGTGTCGGCGGGCACGGGGCGGTCGGGGCGGTCGGTGATCAGTACGGCGGCCAGCAGCGCGTACACCACGAGCGCGCCCGCGACCACCAGGAACGGCAGGTTGTCGCTGTGCTTGGCGATGCGCGGGGTGAAGTACCCGGAGAGCGCCACCCCGCCCATGCCCATGCCGAAGACGCCGAGCGCGAGCCCCCGGTCGGAGGGCGGGAACCACGAGTTGACCAGCGGGATGCCGATGGCGAACGTGGTGCCGCCCAGTCCCAGCAGGAAGCCCACCGCGAGCATCGCCCCGTACGAGTCCTTCGCCGGGATCAGCAGCAGGACGGGTACGACGGTCAGCGCCGACACCGCGGGGAACATCAGCCTCGCCCCGTACTTGTCGGTCAGCGCGCCCACCGGGATGCGGCCGAGCGAACCGACGATGACCGGCACGGCGACCAGGAAGGACTGCTGGAACGAGCTGAGCCCGAGCCGGTCCTTGAACTCGCCGGAGAGCGGCGAGACCAGGTTCCACGCCCAGAAGGTCAGCGCGAAGCCGATCGTGGCCACGACGAGATTGCGGTACGCGGCGGCGGAAGGCTTGGCCGCCGCCGGTGCGGCGGGCTGTTCGGGGGCTGCTGTCTCCACGGGGCCAGTCAAGACCGACCTTCGACCGGGAGCCCGTCGGACTGCTCCAACCGGGGGCACCCCGGCGGCGCACCGCCGAAGGGGCGGGCGACGCTCACCCGCGGTGCGCGGCCGTGCCCGCACGGTCGTCTCCGCAGTCGGTTTCGCCCGAATGCTGCGACAATCGCGGTATGGACCGGCTGGACAGAGAAATACTCGCCATCCTCCAGGAGGACGCCCGGATCTCGTACCGGGACCTGGGCGTACGCGTCGGGCTCAGCGCCAACGCGGCGGGCGACCGGGTACGCAGGATGCGCCGCGACGGCGTCATCCGAGGCTTCACGGTGATCGTGGACCCCGCCGCCGACACCCGCTCCGGACTCGTCGTCTTCATCGACGTCTCGCTGCGCCTGGACACCACCAACGAGGAGTTCGAACGCTCGGTGCTGATGCTGCCGGGCATCACCGAGGTGGTGCACCTCACCGGCGGCCACGACTACCTCGTACGCGCCACCGCCGCCGACCCCGGCGCCCTCGACACCCTGCTGCGTCGCCTCAAGCGGGACGCGGGCGTGGCCCACTCCACCACCCGGATCGCCCTGCGGGCGGCCCCCAGCCACTGACCGGGTCCGCGCGGACGGGCACTCAGATCGGCGCCTGCCAGGTGACCGGCGGCAGGCGCTCACCGTCCTCGCCCTGCCCGTCGTCCGCGACCAGCAGCCGCACCGCCCGCCGCCCGTCCGGCAGCCGGACCGTCGCGTCCACCTCGACCTCGATCGCCGAGACGCCCGCCCGGCGGTGGGCGGCGGCCAGCGCACCCCGCAGGGCCCCCAGCAGCTTCCCGGCAGCCGGCTCGCCCACCAGCGCGTCCACCGGCCCCGCGAAGTGCACCGACGGCTGGAAACCGAGCAGGGCCGACGCACCCGCCGTCTCCCGCAGCACCCGGCCCCGGAACGTCGTCGGGGCGTCGGCGGGCGGCTGCTGGAGGGCGAAGATCGTGGTCCGGACCTCCTGGATCGTGGAGTCGAGCTCGTCCACCGCACGCACCAGCAGACCGTCCGCCTCCACCGCGTCGTCCGGGTCCCCCGACCACCCCGGGGCCTTCGTCGCCGCGACGGCCCTGCGGCGGGCCGACTCCAGCGTCATCTCCGTCGCGAAGAGCCGCTGGACCACGAGATCGTGCAGGTCACGGGCGATCCTGTCGCGGTCCTCGTAGACCGCCAGCTGCTCCCGGTCGTGCTGGGCGTCGGCCAGCACCAGGGCCACTGCCGCCTGCGAGGCGAACTGGGTCGCCAGCTGCCGGTCCGCCGAGGTGTACGGCCGGCCGCCCCGCAGCCGGGGCAGCGCGAGGGTCCCGATCAGCCGGCCGTCGCTCTCCAGCGGCAGCATCATGCTGGGCCCGAACCGGTGGCGCACCGAGGTCGTCATCAGCGGGTCGGTCGCCGCGTCGTCCATGAACACCGGCTCCCCGCCCAGCAGATGGACGAGTACGGGGGAGCCGGGCGCGATCGAGGCGCCCAGGATGCCCTCCGGGTCCTCCAGGGTCGACACCGTGACGATCTCCATGCCGCCGTCCTCGCGGGACTGGAGGATCACCCCGGCTGCCGCCTCCGCGAGCACCCGGGCCCCCTCGGCGACGGTCTGGAGCGCCTCGGCCCGGCTCGTCCCGGTCAGCAGCGCGGTGGTGACGGCCGCCGCCCCCTGGAGCCAGCGTTCCCGCTGGAGGGCCGACTCGTAGAGCCGCGCGTTGCTGATCGCGATGCCCGCCTGGGCACCGAGGATCCGCAGCAGGGCGTCGTCGGCGTCGGTGAACGGCCGTCCGCCGCTCTTCTCCGTGAGATAGAGGTTGCCGAACACCTCGGTGTCGACCCGGACGGGCGTGCCGAGAAAAGTGTGCATGGCCGGGTGTCCGGGCGGTACGCCCACCGAGCGGGGGTCGCGGGTCACGTCGTCGGAGCGCAGCGGCCGGGGTTCGTGGATCAGCGCGCCCAGCACCCCCCTGCGGCCGTCCGGCAGTGCGCCGATGCGCCGGCGCTCCTCGTCGCCGAGGCCCGCCGTGTACAGCTCGGTGATCCGGCCGGACTCGGGGTCCAGCACCCCGAGGGCGCCGTAGCGGGCGTCGGTCAGCAGCGAGGCGGTGTCCACGATCTGCTGGAGCGTGGTGCCCAGCCCCAGATCGGTGCCGACGCTGAACACCGCCTCCAGCAGCTCCGGCAGCCGGGGGGCGTAGGCGTCGCCCTCGGAGGTGCCGGAACCGTCCGCCGCGCCGTGGGCGTCCTCGGGCCCGTCGGGTCCGCCGCCGTGCTCCCGCGCCATCCGCCTCGCCCCGGCCGTGCGGGGAGGTCAGCCGGCGAGCGGGTTGAGGGCCATCGGGGCGATCGTGCCGTCCAGCATCGCGCCGAGGCCGAGGATCGAGCAGGCCTCGGGCCGCTCGGCGATGGTCACCGGCATCCCGGTGGCGGTCCGCAGCAACTGGTCGAAGCCGGGCAGCAGGGCGCTGCCGCCGACCATCATGATGCCCCGGTCGGCGAGGTCGGCCACCAGATCGGGCGGGCAGTCCCGCAGGACCCTGCCGAGCCCGTCCACCACCGCGGTGAGCGGGGTGTGGATCGCCTGCCGCACGGCGGCCGTGTCCACCTGTACGGAACGGGCCAGTCCGGTCGCCACGTCGCGGCCGTGGATCTCGGTCACGTCGGGCCCCTGCGAGGTCAGCCCGTTGCCGCTGAGGGCCAGTTGGAGGGGGCGTACGGACTGGCTCGGCAGCATCAGCTCGTGGTGCTGGCGCAGGTGCTGGATCACCGCGTTGTCGATGGTGTTGCCGCCGATGGGGATGCGTACGGCGGTGACGATCGAGCCCAGCGAGAGCACCGCGATCTGGGTGGTGGCCGCCCCGCACACCATGATCATGGTCGCGGTCGGCTGCTCGACCGGGAGCCCGCAGCCGACGGCCGCCGCGATCAGGGTGTCCACCAGCTCCACCCGTCGGGCGCCGAGCCCGACCAGGGTCTCCACGGTGGCGCGCTGGGCCAGCGGGTCGCTGTCGTGCGGGGTGCAGGCGGCGGCCCGCAGGCGGGGCTTGCGGCGCAGCTGGCGGCGGAGCTTCTCGCCGATCAGGTGGCGCAGCATGCGCTGGGCCATCTCGATGTCCACCACGGTGCCGCCCGAGACGGGCCGGGCCACCCGGATGTAGCCGGGGGTGCGGCCGGTCATCTGCTCGGCGAGCGCGCCCACCGCGATGAGCGATCCGGTACGGGTGTTGACGGCCGCGACGCTCGGTTCGTCGACGACGAGCCCGAGCCCCTTCACGTACACGCGGGTGCTCGCGGCCCCCAGGTCGACGGCGATGTGGCAACGGCGCAACTGGTCAAGGCTGACGGTCACGGCAGGTTCTCCCGAGAGCTGGTGGGGTCCCGGCGGCAGCCGGCTCTCCTTCGCATCGTGGGCGGAGCGGGGGCCGGGCGCGCGCTGAGGTACGCCGGACGGGCCCGCGGGAACGGTCGGGCCCGGGGCGGCCGTGGGGCGGTGGACCGGAAGGGCTCAGGCTGTCCGCGGACCGGGCAGCAGCCGCTGGAAGAGGCCCCACGTGAACTCGGCGACGTGACCGGCGCCGGTCGCCGGGTCCGTGAAGGCCAGCGCCCAGCGGGTCGGCGCACTGCCCTCCATCGGGCGGACCGGCGCGAAGGCCCGCGCCACCTCGTCCACCGTGGAGGACCAGGGGGTGAGGTCGGCCGCGCTGCGGAGCTCGGGGCCGGGGGCGCCGGGAGCGCGGACCAGCCAGGCGTTCCAGACCGCTCCGCCGGGTGCGGCCATCACCTCGAAGCGCAGGTCGGGCCAGAGCGGCAGCGTCCACGTCAGCGCGTCGCACTCCAGGTCGCCGACGGTCCGCCGGACGGAATGTTCGGGTGCGCCGAGCACGGAGCGGTACCGCCGCAGGACGCCGCGCCCGCCCGGCCCGCGCACCATGGCCTGCCAGTGCCGGTTCGCCTCGCGCGCCTCGGCGAGGGTCGCGCCCAGCCGGTGCCGGGCCTCCTCGGCCAGGTCCGGCTGGTGGTCGGCCATCCGGCGGAGCAGGACGAGCTGGAACTGGAGCGGCCCGAAGGGAGCGGCGGCGGTCATGGAGCCCATCCTGCCCGCCCGCCGTCCCGGGGGCTCGGCCCGCTCGGTGCCGCTTCAGACGCCTCGGTCCCCGAGGTCCCCGTCCGGTCCGGCCCCGAGCATCCGGCGCAGCAGGTCCCGCAGCACCGCGCGCTCCGCGTCCGACAGTCCGGCCAGCGGCTCGCGGGCGAAGTCCAGCGTGTCGCGGAGCCGGAGCGCGGTCAGCCGTCCCCGCTCCGTCGGGGCGGCGAGCTTCACCCGCCGGTCGTGCGGGTCCGGGCGGCGTTCGACCAGGTCACGGGCCTCCAGCCGGTCCACGATGCCGGTCACGTTCGAGGGCTCGCACTTCAGCTTCTGGGCGATCCGGCGCATGGGCATCGGCTCGATGGACAGCAGACGCAGGACCCGGGCCTGGGCGCCGGTGAGCGAGAAGGAAGCGGCGGCCCGGTCGTACTCCTCGTAGTAGCGCGCCACGACAGTGCCGATCAGCTCGACGACTTCGAGGGTCAGAGGATCTGTGCGCGGGGTGGTCATGACACACAGGATACCCAGTTACTTGACAAGGTGAAATATTCAAGAGCATGGTTGTTTCATGTGGTGAAGCTTTTCCACGCCGTACGCCCCACCGGGTACGGACCCCACACCGACACCGAGGAGAACCCGAGCCCATGTCTGCAGCCCTTCCCACGTCCAACCGCGCATGGCACCTCGTCGCCCGCCCGAACGGCTGGCCGAAGCCCGAGGACTTCGCGCTGCGTGAGGCGCCGGTGGCCGCTCCGGCCGAGGGTCACGTCCTCGTCCGCAACCTCTGCTTCTCGGTCGACCCGTACATGCGCGGCCGGATGAACGACGTCAAGTCGTACGTCGCGCCCTTCGAGCTCGACCAGCCGATGGACGGCGGCGCGGTGGGCGAGGTCGTCGCCTCGAACGCCGAGGGCATCGCCGTCGGCGACCACGTCCTGCACGGCCTCGGCTGGCGCGAGTACGCCGATCTCCCCGCGAAGCGCGTGGCGAAGGTCGACCCCGACGTCGCCCCGCTCTCCGCCTACCTCGGCGTGCTCGGCATGCCCGGCCTCACCGCCTACGCCGGACTCTTCGAGGTCGCCTCCTTCAAGGAGGGCGACGCGGTCTTCGTCTCCGGCGCCGCCGGAGCCGTGGGCAGCCAGGTCGGCCAGATGGCCCGGATCAAGGGGGCCTCCCGCGTGATCGGTTCGGCCGGCTCCGACGAGAAGGTCAAGCTCCTCGTCGAGGAGTACGGCTTCGACGCGGCGTTCAACTACAAGAACGGCCCGGTCCGCGACCAGCTCCGCGAGGCGGCCCCGGACGGCATCGACGTCTACTTCGACAACGTCGGCGGCGAGCACCTGGAAGCGGCCATCTCGTCGTTCAACGTGCACGGCCGCGCCACCATCTGCGGCATGATCGCCCAGTACAACAGCACCGAGCCGACCCCGGCCCCGCGCAACCTCGCGCTCGTCATCGGCAAGCGGCTGCGCCTGCAGGGACTGCTCGTCGGCGACCACGCCGCGCTCCGGCCGAAGTTCGTCGAGGAGGCCGCCGGCTGGCTGGCCTCGGGCGAGCTGAAGTACCGCGAGACCACCGTCGAGGGCATCGAGAACGGCTTCGACGCCTTCGACGGCCTGATGCGCGGCGAGAACACCGGCAAGATGATCGTCTCCCTCGTCTGACCGTCTCCCCCGACGACCGCGACCGCACGGCTTCCGGCCGCCTTCCGGTCACCAGCAGCAGGAGGAACACCGCATGAGCATCCCGAACATATCCGTCGCCTACACCGCCGTCGCCACCGCCGAGAACGGCCGTGACGGACGGGTGTACTCCGACGACGGCAACCTCGACGTCGTCGTCAACCCGCCGAAGGCGATGGGCGGCAGCGGCAACGGCACCAACCCCGAGCAGCTCTTCGCCGCCGGTTACAGCGCCTGCTTCCAGAGTGCCCTCGGCGTCGTCGCCCGGCAGAGGAAGATCAGCATCGCCGGGTCCACCGTGACCGCGTCGGTCGGCATCGGCCAGGCGGACACCGGCGGCTTCGGCCTGGAGGTCGCGCTCACCGTCTCCCTCCCGGACGTCGACACGGAGACCGCGCGCGAACTCGTCGAGCAGGCCCACCAGGTCTGCCCGTACTCCAACGCCACGCGCGGCAACATCAAGGTCGACCTGATCGTCGCCTGATACCGCGGCCGGCCACGGCAAGCACCGCACCCGCACCCCCCGGACACCCCATGGCGTCGTCCGGGGGGTGCGCACGTACCCTGGCGCCATGAGTGATCTCGCGGCCGGATTCGGCTACTTGCTGAAGGGTCAGCGCTGGGTCGCCCGGCACGGCCGCTGGTTCGGCTTCGGGCTGCTGCCGGGGCTGATCACCCTCGTCCTGTACGCGGGCGCGCTCGTCGGACTCGCCTACGGCGCCGACGACTTCGTCGACTGGTCCACCCCGTTCGCCGACGACTGGTCCTCGCCCTGGCTCGGACTGCTGCGCAACACGCTGACCGTCCTGGTCTTCGCCTTCGGCCTGTTCCTGGCGGTCATCACCTTCACCGCCGTCACCCTCCTGGTCGGCCAGCCGTTCTACGAGTCGCTCTCCGAGGAGGTCGACCGCAGCGAAGGCGGCGAGGTCCCCGAGTCCGGGCTCCCGCTCTGGCGCGAACTCTGGATCTCCGCCCGCGACTCCGTCCGCATCCTGGTGCGGGTCTCCCTCTACGGCATCGCCCTCTTCGCCCTCGGGTTCATCCCGGTGGCCGGACAGACCGTCGTCCCCGCCCTCGGGTTCTGCGTCTCCGGCTACTTCCTCACCGAGGAGCTCACTTCCGTGGCCCTCCAGCGCCGGGGCCGCGACCTGCGTTCCCGCCTCGCCCTGCTGCGCGGCCGGCGGATGCTGGTCCTCGGCTTCGGCGTGCCGCTGACGCTCGCCTTCCTCGTCCCGGTCGTCGCCATATTCCTGATGCCGGGCGCGGTGGCCGGCGCGACCCTGCTCGTCCGCGACCTCGTCGGGGCGGAGGACGCCCCCGACGCCCCGCCCACGCCGGTCACCTCGCTGGTGAAGGCCGAGGACGACTGACCCGAGGAGGCCGGGGGCGCCGCCGGGCCCGGGGGCGCCGTCAGGGCGCGGGGGCCGCCTCAGCCCCCGACGTACGCCGCGAGGTGCTCGCCCGTGAGGGTGGAGCGGGCGGCCACCAGATCGGCCGGGGTGCCCTCGAAGACGACCTGCCCGCCGTCGTGACCGGCCCCCGGGCCGAGGTCGACGATCCAGTCGGCGTGCGCCATCACCGCCTGGTGGTGCTCGACCACGATCACCGACTTGCCGGAGTCCACCAGCCGGTCGAGCAGGCCGAGCAACTGCTCGACGTCGGCGAGGTGCAGACCGCTGGTCGGCTCGTCGAGCAGATAGATCCCGCCCTTCTCGCCCATGTGCGTGGCCAGCTTGAGGCGTTGGCGCTCACCGCCGGAGAGCGTGGTCAACGGCTGCCCCAGCGTGAGGTACCCGAGACCGACGTCCACCAGCCGGCCGAGAATCCGCTCCGCCGCCGGGGTCGCCGCCTCGCCCTCGGCGAAGAACTCCCGTGCCTCGGCGGCCGACATGGCCAGCACCTCGCTGATGTCCCGCCCGCCGAGCCGGTATTCGAGCACCGACGCCTGGTAGCGCCGGCCCTCGCACACCTCGCAGACCGAGGCGACCTCCGCCATCATCGCCAGATCGGTGTAGACGACCCCGATGCCGTTGCAACCGGGGCACGCGCCCTCGGAGTTGGCGCTGAAGAGCGCCGGCTTCACCCCGTTGGCCTTCGCGAACGCCTTGCGGACCGGGTCCAGCAGCCCCGTGTACGTCGCCGGATTGCTCCGCCGCGAACCCCGGATCGGGCTCTGGTCCACCGAGATCACGCCCTGTGCCCCCGCCTGGCGGGGCAGCGCCCCGTGCACCAGCGAGCTCTTGCCGGAACCGGCGACCCCGGTCACGACCGTCAGCACCCCGAGCGGGAGGTCCACGTCCACGTCCCGCAGGTTGTGCGTGGAGGCACCCCGGATCTCCAGGGCCCCGCTGGGCTCGCGCACCTCGGCCTTCAGCTTCGCCCGGTCGCCGAAGTGGCGGCCGGTGACCGTGTCGCTCTTGCGCAGCCCCTCCACCGTCCCCTCGAAGCAGACCGTGCCGCCCGCCGAACCGGCGCCCGGCCCCAGGTCCACCACATGGTCGGCGACGGAGATCGTCTCCGGCTTGTGCTCCACCACCAGCACCGTGTTGCCCTTGTCGCGCAGCCGCAGCAGCAGGCCGTTCATGCGCTGGATGTCGTGCGGGTGCAGCCCGACGGTCGGTTCGTCGAAGACGTACGTGACATCGGTCAGCGAGGAGCCGAGATGGCGGATCATCTTCACCCGCTGCGCCTCGCCGCCGGAGAGCGTGCCGGACGGGCGGTCGAGCGAGAGGTAGCCGAGGCCGATCTCCACGAACGAGTCGAGGGTCCGCCCCAGCGCGGTGAGCAGCGGTGCCACCGAGGGCTCGTCGAGACCGCCCACCCACGCGGCGAGATCGCTGATCTGCATCGCGCAGGCGTCGGCGATGGAGACCTTCGCGATCTTCGAGGACCGCGCCCCCTCGCTCAGCCGGGTGCCCTCGCACTCGGGGCAGGTGGCGAAGGTGACCGCGCGCTCCACGAACGCCCGCACGTGCGGCTGGAGCGCCTCCTTGTCCTTGGAGAGGAAGGACTTCTGGATCTTGGGGATCAGCCCCTCGTAGGTGAGGTTGACGCCTTCGACCTTCACCTTGGTGGGCTCCCGGTACAGGAAGTCCTGCATCTCCTTCTCGGTGAAGTCGCGGATCGGCTTGTCCGGGTCGAGGAGACCGGACTCGGCGTAGACCCGCACGGTCCAGAAGCTGTCGGACTTCCAGCCGGGGATGGTGAACGCGCCCTCGGACAGCGACTTGGAGTCGTCGTAGAGCTGAGTGAGGTCGATGTCGGAGACGGCGCCCCGGCCCTCGCAGCGCGGGCACATCCCGCCGGTCCGGTTGAAGGTGGCCTTCACGGCCTTCTTGTTGCCGCGTTCGACGGTGATCGCCCCGCTCGCCCGGACCGAGGGGACGTTGAACGCGTACGCGCTGGGCGGGCCGATGTGCGGCGTGCCGAGGCGGCTGAAGAGGATGCGGAGCATCGCGTGCGTGTCGGTGACCGTGCCCACCGTGGAGCGGGGGTCGCCGCCGAGGCGCTGCTGGTCGACGAGGATCGCGGTGGTCAGCCCTTCGAGCACGTCCACCTCGGGCCGTGCCTGCGTGGGCATGAAGCCCTGCACGAAGGCGCTGTACGTCTCGTTGATCAGCCGCTGCGACTCGGCGGCGACGGTGCCGAACACCAGGGAGCTCTTGCCCGAGCCGGACACGCCGGTGAACACGGTCAGCCGGCGCTTCGGGAGTTCGACGCTCACGTCCTTGAGGTTGTTCACCCGCGCGCCGTGCACCCGGATCAGATCGTGGCTGTCCGCGCCGCGCTCCTCGGCCGACCGGCGATCCGTGCTCTGGGCCCTGCTCATGCGTGTCTCCTCCTGCGGGTACGGCGGACTGCTGGTACGGCGGACTGCTGGTACGGCGGACTACGGGTACGGACGTGCGGCGGGTCGGTGGCTCACTTCTTGTTCTGGGTGAAGCGCAGCATGTTGCCGGACGGGTCGCGGAAGGCGCAGTCGCGGACGCCGTACGGCTGGTCGAGCGGCTCCTGGAGGACCTCGCCGCCCGCCTCGCGGATGCGCTCGAAGGTGGCGTCGACGTCGTCGGTCGAGAAGATGACCCCGCGCAGCAGCCCCTTCGCGAGCAGCTCCGCCACGGCCTGCCGGTCGGCGGCCGAGGCGCCCGGGTCCGCCAGCGGCGGCTCCAGCACGATGTTCACGTCGGGCTGCGCGGGGGAGCCGACGGTCACCCAGCGCATCCCCTCGAAGCCGACGTCGTTGCGGACTTCGAGCCCGAGCACGTCGCGGTAGAAGGGGAGCGCCTTGTCGTGGTCGTCGACGGCGATGAAGCACTGGGAAAGGTTGATGTCCATGCGTTTCACGCTACGGGCGGCGTCATCGTTTCGCTTCTCCATTCCTGACCGGTCGCGTGTGGATCTTCGCGACGCAGGCCGGGACGGCCGCGCCCGCCTCGTGGGAGCGGGCCCGGTAGGCGCTCGGACTCTCGCCGACCAGCTCGGTGAAGCGCGAGCTGAACGACCCCAGCGAGGTACAGCCGACCTCGAAGCAGACCTCCGTGACCGACAGGTCGCCCCGCCGCAGCAGCGCTTTCGCCCGCTCGATCCGGCGGGTCATGAGGTAGTTGTACGGGGTCTCCCCGTAGGCCGCCTTGAAGCTGCGGGAGAAGTGGCCCGCCGACATCAGGGCGGTACGGGCCAGCGCGGGGACGTCCAGCGGCTCGGCGTACTCGCGGTCCATCCGGTCGCGGGCCCGGCGCAGTCTGCGGAGGTCTTCCAACGACGTCATCCGGCCACCTTCGCACAGCGCCCACCTGACGCGCCGGGATCTTCGCGAGATCCGGGTGGCCGGAAAGGATCCCCGGGGGATGATCGCGGAGATCCGGGGTAGGAACGGGGCTCGGGACGGTCCACGCACGGAGGAGCCCCCCGGCGGACCTGACACCGCCGGGGGGCTCCTCCCTTGCCGCCCCGCGCTCCCGGTCTTCCCGGCCGGGGACCGTCGCACGGCCGGGACCGGGAGCGCGGCCGGGATCAGCGCACCGAGAAGTCGTACTCCGTCGTCGAGACGTACTGCTCGCCCGGCCGCAGCACCGTGCTCGGGAAGTCCGGCCGGTTCGGCGAGTCCGGGAAGTGCTGGGTCTCCAGAGCGATCCCGGCGGACGGCACGAACGGGCCGTCGCCGAGGTGGTCGGCGGTGTAGAGCTGGATGCCCGGCTCCGTCGTACGTACCGTCAGCGCCCGCCCGGAGCCCGCGTCGTACAGCTCGGCGGAGGTCTCGGCCAGCTCGCCCGGGGCGTCCAGCACGTAGTTGTGGTCGTACCCCGGGCCCACCGGCTTCGCCCGGCGGAAGTCGAACCGGGTGCCGTCCACGGGGGCGAGCTCGCCGGTCGGCAGCGAGGCGGCGTCCACCGGCGTGATCCGGCCGGCCGCGATCCGCAGCTCGTGCCCGAGCGCGCTCCCGGTGCCCGCGCCCGCCAGGTTCCAGTAGGTGTGGTTGGTGAGGTTCACGACGGTCGGCGCGTCGGTCGTCGCCCGGTAACCGATCCGCAGCGTCCCGCCGGGCTCCAGCGTGTACGTCACCGAGACCGCGAGCCGTCCGGGGAAGCCCTCCTCGCCGTCCTCGGCGACGAGGCTCAGCTCCACGCCGCCGTCCGCCTCGCGGGCGTCCCAGACCCGCTTGTCGAAGCCGCGCGCCCCGCCGTGCAGCTGGTTGGGGCCCTCGTTGGGGGCGAGGCGGTGGGTGCGGCCGTCGAGCGTGAAGGAGGCGCCGCCGATGCGGTTCGCGTACCGCCCGCAGACCGCGCCGAAGAAGGGCGAGGCGTACGTCGTGTACCCGGCGAGGTCCGGCAGCCCGAGGACGACCTCCCCGGCCGTCCCGTTCCGGTCCGGCACCTCGACGGACTGGACGATCGCCCCGTAGGTCAGCAGACGCACCCGGGTCCCGTCGCGCTCCAGGGTCCAGCGCTCCACGGACGTACCGTCCGGGAGGGTGCCGAAGGGGGCGCTGCTGATCGTCGTCACCGTGCTCATGATCGGACTTTACGCTGGTGGGGCGGGTGCCGTGACATTGCGGTAGGCGATCTCCGCCAGCCGGGCCTGACCGTCGCGCCCCGGGTGGAACCAGTCCCACGGGCTGAGCTGGGCGCCGGTGAACGGGAAGTCGTAGACCGCGTCGCCGTCGTACCGGCAGAGGTCGTCCCCGGCGCACACCTCGCGCAGCACCTGGTTGTACTCCACCACCCGCGCGCGCACGGCGGCCCGCCGGGCGGTGGCGGCGGCGCCCAGGTCGTCGGCGTCGGCCAGCATCGACTTGCAGATCCCGAGCTTCCAGACCTGCTTGCCCAGCGGGCTGCGGCGCCCGGTCGACCAGAGCCGCCACAGGTCCGGCACGCTCGCCACGTACACCTGCGCCTTCGGGACGGCCGCCCGCAGTTGGCGCAGCGACAGATCGAAGGAGAACCGGAAGTCCTCGACGGGCGTCATGGACGCCACCGAGCCCCGGCAGGCGTCGTTGGCGCCGATCATCACCGTCACCAGCTCCGGCCGCTCCCGCGCCGCCTCGGCCATCTGCTCCGGCAACTGGGCGATCCGGGCACCCGACACGGCGTGGTTCCAGCTGTGCGCCGCCACCTCGGAGGGGCCGAGGAGCCGGGCGGCGAGGCTGCGTACCGCTCCGTCCGTCCCGGTGGCCCAGGAGACCTCGGGGCAGTCGGCCAGCACCGAACAGGCGTCGAACCCCCGGGTCATCGAGTCGCCGACCGCCGCGACCGAGCCCGGGTGGCGGTTCCACACCGGACCGGCGGGCGCGGCGGCGGAGGCGTGACCGGCACCCTTCGGCGCGCTCTTCGCGCCCCCGTCCGCGCCGCCGGAACAGCCGGCCAGCGCGAGTGCGCCGGCGCACGCCCATGCCGCCAAACCGGTGACGGTGGTACGTGAACGGTGCCCCGACCGCATGCGCTCCGGCATCCTCAACCCTCCGTCTTCGCTGGCCTATGCCCCTGGTCATGGCCCCTGGCACACCTGGTACGCGCAGGCGTGCGCCGGGCGCGCTCCGCCGGGTGAAAGCGGGCGAATGAGGGGCTCGGGACCGACCGTACGTCACACGTCCGGCCCCGGCGCACGGTAGCTTCTTCCCGGAGAACAGTGACGCCCGCCCACCCGCGCGCCCGCACGGGAGGTCCGGTAAGTTACCTCACGTCACATACTGTCCGTTTTCTGGAGATTATCTCCCGATGCTGTTTACTGATGACAACCTCGGGAGCCGGCCGGGAACAGGCGGTACGGGCGCGAGGCCGCTGGGGAAGGCGTACCTCGTCCCACACGGGAGGTTCCGGTGACGACACGTGGAGTCCTGTACGTACACTCCGCACCGCGCGCGCTCTGTCCGCACATCGAATGGGCGGTCGCCGGCGTGCTGGGGTTGCGGGTCCAGTTGGACTGGATCAGACAGCCGGCCGCGCCCGGCACCTGGCGGTCCGAGTTCTCCTGGCGGGGCCGCGCCGGCACCGCCTCGGAACTCGCCTCCGCCCTGCGCGGCTGGGACCTCCTCCGCTTCGAGGTGACCGCCGAGCCGTGCGCGGCGGCCGAGGGCGAGCGCTACAGCTCCACCCCCACGCTCGGCATCTTCCACGCCGTCACCGGGATGAACGGTGACATCCTCGTCCCCGAGGACCGGCTGCGGGCCGCCCTGACGCGCTCCCTGCGCGGGGAGTCGGACCTGGAGGCGGAGGTCGCCGGGCTCCTCGGCAAACCCTGGGACGACGAGCTGGAGTCCTTCCGGCACGCGGGCGAGGGCGCTCCGGTCCGCTGGCTGCACCAGGTGGTCTGAGACCGGAGGGCCGCCGGGGCGCCCCTGCGCCGGCCCGGAAGGCGGGCGACGCCCGGACCTCACCGGGTCCGGGCGTCGCACCGTGTCAGAAGGGAGCGCCGTCCCCCGGCGCGTCACTCAGGGATGGATGTTCTTCACCTCCTCGCCCGCGTCGCCGTAGAAGGTCACGTTGTCCCAGTCGAGATTGCCCCGCGCGTTGTGCTTCACGAGGGTGGCCATCTCCCACTCGGTCGACTTCCAGTTCGTCCCCTGACCGTTCTTCACGGCCAGATCGAACTTCTCCTGGTAGGTACCGCCGGGCGGATCGAAGCCCTTGAGGCTCACCGCGATCTTTCCGTTGCTCCGCATCACGCCCTCGACCTCGCCCATCCAGGCGGCGTAGGGCGTGCCGTCGGGCATGTACGCCTCGACCCGCTTCAGCTCGGGGTCCATGAAGTTGTAGCCGCCCAGACGCGTGGTCTCGTCGCTGACGTGCTCGGTCACACCGAGGACCAGGACCTTGCACTCGGAGTTGTGGACGAGGACGGGGGTCCGTCCGGCCAGGACGTAGAAGGAGTGCAGCCCCTGGACGGTGAGGCTGTAGGTGACGGTCTTCCGGACGTACGGCCGGTTGGCGAGCACCGTGGCGGTGGCGCCGGTGTCCGTACGGAGGGTGTCGCCGGCCCGCAGGTCGCTCGCGGCCACCCAGGACCCCAGACCGGGGCTCCAGAAGGGGTGCTCGTAGGTGGCCGAGAGGTCGGCGCGCTCGCCGGTCGGCCCCCGGATGGAGAGCGCGGCCAGGTACTTGTCGTCGTCCGGGGTGACGATCTGCCGGGTGACCCGACGGGCCTCGGTGGAACCGGTGGCCGGGTCGGTGGCCAGGACCAGGTCACCGGCCTCGACCTTCTCGATCGGACGGCTCCCGCCGTCCGCCATGAGCACCCGGGTGCCGGGCAGGAAGCACATGCTGCAACCGCGTTGCAGCATCCTGAGCGCCTTCCACGAGAGGCTCAGCGCACGGAACTTGGAGTTCATCGTCACGTCGCGGCCGAGTTCCCAGCACGCTTCGAGATCGCCCTTCTGGGCGCAGTTCTGCAGCTGGGTGAGGCCGGTGATGGCGAGCACGATCTCGTTGATCTGCTTCATGCTGGCCAGCAGGGCCGGAGCCCTGGAGAGCACGTCGCAGTAGACCTCGTGGTGCTGGCACCAGCGGCCGGGGTTCTCGACGGCCTGGCAGCCGAGGATCCCGCAGCGGTACAGCTCCTCGGGCGTCTTCCCGCCGGCCTCCGCCGCCTTCTTGGCGGCGACCGCCGCGCGGCGCCGTGTCTCCTCCTCCTCGCGGTACTTCTTGATGGTGACGACGAACGCCTCGTTCGCCGCGGCGAGCGCCTGGTCGGCGCTCTCGCCGGCCCGGTCGGCCGAGGCCTGCGCCTGGGCGCGGGCGGCCCACGCCGACCCCGCGGACGCCTGGGCGAGCTCGGCCGAAACGGTCGCGTCGCTCGCCGACGCGGCGGCGTTGCGGGCGGCCGACTCGGCCCGGTCGGCCGCGGCACGGGCCGTTCGCGCCGACTCCGCGGCCTGCTTCGCCGACGCCTCGGCGTCCTCGGCGTATTCGTTCGCGGCGGTCGAATAGTCCGACGCCAGGTCGGCCGAGTGCTTCGCCTGGTCCGCGTAGTCCTTGGCCTCCTGGGCGGCGTTGCGTGCCACCGCGGCGGTCGCCTGCGCGGTCAAGGCGTCGTGCTGCGCCTCCGCCGCGGACTGGGCGGCCTCGGACACGAGCTGCTGCACCTGCAACTGGTGGGTCAGCGCCAGCAGATCCTTGCGCTGGGCGGTGTACTGCCCGGACACGACGAACTGGTGCAGCACCTCGGCGGGCCCCTCCAGGGCGACGCGCGCCGCGGAGCTCACCTCCGGGCCGCCGCTCTCCACCAGCTGGGCCGCGGTGACGCGGTCGTCCTCGACCTGGGCCTCGGCGAGGGTCTTGGTGAGGAAGGTGCGGTAGCCGTCGGTCGTACCGGTGCTCAGGGCCTGGCGGGCCTTGTCCTGGACGTTGGGACCGCCCGCGTCGGCGGCCTGCGCGACCGCCACGCGGAAGGCCTCGCGGCCCGCCTCGTACTGGCCCTCGTCCAGGAACGCGCGGACCGCGGCAGCGTCACCGTCCAGCGCCGTCTCGGCGGCGTCGCGGACCTCCTCGACGGAGCTCTCCTCCGCGAGGCGCTCCACCTCCGTGCGGTCGTCCTGCTCCTGGGCCTGGGCCCGGCCGGTGCGCACGTACGCGACCACTCCGGCGGTGTCGCTGCCCAGCGCCTCCTGCGCGGCCTGGCGCAACCAGGGCATGCCGTTCTTCGTGTCGAGCAGCGCGAGCCGGCGGCCCTGCGCGGCGATCTCCTCGTCGGAGGCACCGCTCTGGGCCTGCTGCGCCAGCTCCTCGGCGGTGGCCCGGTTCTCGGCCGCCTCCTCGGCGGCCTGCTCGCGCAGCTCCTGGTCCGCCGTCTCCTGGGCCTTGAGGTCGCGGGCGCTTTCGATACCGGCGTTGGTGCGGCCGAGAAGCTCCTCCGCCTCGACCTCGCGGGCCAGCGTGTAGACGGCCGTCGCCTGGTCGGACGCCTGCTGCGCGGTTTCCGCCGCATCCGTCGCCGCCTGGGCGTGGGCCGTGGACTTCGCGGCGGCGGTGGCCGCGTCGACCGCGCTGTCCGCCGCCTCCCTCGCGGCCTTGGCCGCGTTCCTGGCGTGTTCGGCGGCGGAGCGCGCCGCGTCCCGGGCCTGGCCGGCCGCCTTGGCGGCCTTGCCGGCGAGGGACTCGGCCTGTCCGGCCGCCCGCGACGCCTCCGCTGCCTGGCGGTGCGCCGAGGCGGCGGCGGCACGGGCGTTGGCCGCCGCCGCGCTGCCCGATCCGGCGTACTGGCTCGCCAGGACCGCCGCGTCCGCGGCGGCGGCGGCGTTGGCCCCCGCGCTCACGGCGGACTTGGCGGCGCTGCCCGCGGCGAGGGCGGCCGTCGCGGCGTGGTCCGCCGCGTCCGCCGCCCGGTCGGCGCCCTTGGCCGCTTCGTCGGCCTTGTCGGCCGCCTTCCTCGCCGTGTCCGCGTGCTGCGCGTCGGTCGAGGCGGCTGCGGCGGCGTTGCGTGCCGCGGAAGCGGCGTTGGCCGCGTTGACGGCCGCTGCCGCCGCCTGGGACGCGGCCGACGCGGCGGTCCGGGCGGAGTTCTCGGCCGCGTTGGCCGCGGAGATGGCCCGCTGCGCGGCCTTCGCCGCTCCGGACGCGGCGCTCGCCGCCCGGTTGGCGGCGCGTGCCGCGGACGCGGAGTCCTCCTGCGTGGCCTGGGCCTCCGCGGCTGCCTCCTGGGCGGCCTTCTTGGCCTGTGCCGCCGCTTCGACGGCCTCCGCGGAGGCGTCCTCGGCCTTCGCGGTCTCCGTGGCGGCGAGCTTGCCCGCCTTCTCGGCCTGGTCGGCGAGTTCCGCGACGCTCGCGTACTCCTCGTCCCGGTTGCGGGCGACGAACTGGCCGACGTCCAGGAACTCCGCGATGTCGTCGGTGGTGCCGCTCAGCGCGAGACGCCCGGCGGCCCGCACGTTGGTGGCGCCGGTGGCGATGATCCGGGCCAGCTCGATCCGCTGGTCCTGCTGCTGGGCCTCCGTCAGGCCGGTCGTGAGGAAGGTCTCCAGGTCGTCGGCCGTCCCGGCGAGGGCGGCTCGGCCGCGCTCCTGCACTTCGGGTCCGCCGGCGTCGATCGCACGGGCGACCATGACGCGCTGGTCCTGTTCGAGCGGCTCCTGCCAGCCCGATTCCAGGAACTGGGAGAGGCCCGGCTCGTCGCCGGCCAGCGCGGTGCGGACCGCGTCGAGGAGGTTCTCCCCGCCCATGCTCGCGAGTTGGGCGGCCTCGACGCGGTAGTCCTGCACCTGCCGGTCGTCGTAGGTCTCGAGGAACGCGAGCACGTCGTCGGCGCTGCCCACCAGGGCCGGCTCGGCGGCCGACCGCACCTCGGTGCCCCCGGACGCCCAGACATCGACCGCCTGCTGACGGAGGGAACGGGAGAGCGGGACGACCGTGTCGTCGGTCGCGTCCTCCGCGACCGCCGGGTACGCGGAGAGCATCCCGGCCAGGACGGCGAGGGCCAGCGAGCCCGCGATCCGTCTGCGCAGCCCGGAAATTCCGGGTCGCATTCTTTTCATGATTTCTCTTTCGCTTCCGGGAAATCGGCCGTTCCGGGCCGCTCCCTCTCATGAACTCCTGAATGTATGCCGGAGATCATAGGACGAATGGGAGGCGAAGAAAATACGGAGAATTTCGTGCGGAAAATCGCCGGACTGCCCCTTTTTTTCGGGACCGTCACTCGCGTCCGGGTGAGGGCGCGGATCGCGTGGTGGCAGGACCGACGGAGTCCGGGAGGTGCGCCACGGCCAGCGCCACCGCCTGCTCCGCGGTGGCGGCCCGCCCGTGCACGCCGGTGTTCGGGTACCGCAGGACGAGGTAGGGCCCGCCGCCGTACTGGGGGGCGATCGCCACCTCGCACCGGTGGGGGCGCCCGGTGCTGGAGCTGAAGGCGACCGTCCAGTGGCTGGTGTAGGGGAAGAGCGCCCGCAGCCGCGGCTCCGCGTACGCGGCCTCCAACACCGCTGCGAACTGCGGGAATTCGGGTGTGTCCCGTGCCTTCTCGCGCAGGATCCCCCACTGTGCGGCGACGGCCGCGGCGGGTCCGGCTTCGTGCGCCTCGGCGACCGGGTCGAACTGGAGGAAGGGAAACGCCTCCCGCATCCGCGGCACGGCCGTGCCCGCCCCCCAGGCGGCGCCGGCCTCCGCGACCTCCCGGAGATCCGCGGTCACCCCCGTGACGATGTCGACACCCCCGGACCTGCCCATGACCTGGAACGCGCGGCTCTCGGTCCTGGCGAATACCTCCAGCGGGAGCCGGCCGGGCGCGGTGGAGGCGACGGCGATCGATCCGGAATTTCCCCCGGGATTCGAAATGACGGTGAGTGGGATGTGAAATTGCGCGGCACATTGTTCGAGCGCGGTGGCCAGACCGCCCGCCTCGATCACATCCGGATAGAAATCGGAATTCATCCGGACAGTTTCGCACGACAACCCTTACGTGCCCGCTTTCCCCCGCGGGCCCGGTCGTACCGCCCGGAAGGGGCGGTACGACCGGACGCCGGTCAGCGCGCCGCGTATCCGAAGCGGACACCGGCGGCAGGAAGACCGCCCGAGCCCGGCTGGTACGTGGTGACCGCCGCGACCGATCCGCCCGACGTCACGTTCGACAGCGGCAGCGCGTGGAGCGCGCCGTAGGCGGACGGACCGTAGGGCTGGCCGATGTAGAGCCGGGTGCCGGTGTAGTGGATGCTGGTGCCCAGGCGCTGGTTGGCGCCTGCCGCCCCGGGGACACCGTCTCCGTCGCCGGCCTCGATCCAGCGGTCGTTGGCGCCGGCCGAGCCCAGCAGCGAGAACGTGTGGACCGCTCCCGCCTTGGCCGCCGTACCGATGGCCTCGTCCGGCGTACCCACCGCGAGCTTCATCGTCGCGGTGGTGCTCACCGCGCGCGGGGCGGTGTTGACGGCGGCCAGGGCCGCGCCCATGTGGTCGCCGGCCTCGGACGTACCGACGACGTCGTCGTCACCGGTGCCCTGGTGGATGTCGGCGAGCTCGGTGTACGTACCCGCGGCGGTGACGCGGAAGGTGACGACCCGGCCCGCGCCGGCCTTGGAGACGCCGTCGACGGTCAGCGCCTCGCCGGGCGAACCGACCGCCAGGATCGACTCGTTGGCCGTGGCGGAACCCGAGGGCCGGTAGTCGACGATGGCCAGGGCCGCGCCGAACAGGTCACCGGCCTCGGCGCCGCCGGAGACCGTGTCCGCGTCCTGGTCGAGGCCGAACAACGGTGTCGGGATGCCCTCGGCGCTCAGCTTGTGGTCGAAGACCGCCAGGTTGCCCGCGGTGTCGTCGCCGCCGATGTTCTCGTCGGGGGCACCGATCGCGATGTGGTTGGAGTCCGCCGCGACCGTGGAGCCGAAGCCGTCGTTCACCTCGGCGCCGCCGGGAACGCCTTCCCTGTCCTGGTGGATGACCACACTGGTGGTGCCGCGCACGTAGAAGGCCATGCCCGCCTTGGTGAGGGTGCCGATGGACTCGCCGGGAACACCGATCACCAGGTAGGGCTCACCGGCCGCGGTGGTGCCTGCCGCGACGGCATGGCCCATGCGGTCGCCGGTCTCCGAGCTGGTCGTCGCGAAGGCGCCGGAGCCGGCACCCTGCTCGAAGTGGATGTCCTTCGACGCACCCGTGCCGATGCCGCCCGGCGCGCCGAGCAGGACATCGACCATGCCGCTGTCGGGCGCGTCCCCGAGGTCCTCGGAGGGGGTGCCGACGACCAGGTCGGTGCAGCCGTCCTCGTTGTAGTCGACGGTGTCGATGGCCTCGCCGAACCAGTCACCGGGCTCGGATCCGCCCGACACCCAGTCGAGGTCCTGGTTGATCTCCAGGGTGCCCTTGCCCCCGCCGTACACGACCCTCACCACACCGGCGCCGGCGTCGCCGCCCACCGCTGCGGCCGGGTCGGACACCGCGATGTCCTCGGCGCCGTCGCAGTTGAAGTCGGTGACCGGAGCCGGTCCGACGGTGCCGGCCACCCAGGCGGCCAAGTCGTCGGAGCGCGAGGCGATCGCGCCCGTGCGGGTCTCCGTCGCCGGCTCTCCCAGACAACCGCCCTGCCAGGACCGGCTGCCGACGCCGACCAGTTCGGCGGTGCCGCTCGTCTCGCGCAGCAGGGGGCCGCCGGTGTCGCCCTGGCACAGCGAGCCGTCCAGGCCGGTGATCGTGAGGTCGTCGGTGCCGACGGCGTCCACGCTGAAGGAGGTGGTGTGCGGGGCGTCGGGCACCCATTCGGTGGTGGTCCGGCCGTAGCCGACCGCGCGCAGCTGCTGCCCGGCACTGACGGCGGTGGACGCGACGGTCACGGGGGTCACCCCGGTGACGGGCCGCGCGATACGGGCCAGCACCAGGTCCCGGCCGGTGCGCGGGACGAGTTGCACCACGGCCCTGGTCTGCCCGCCGACGGTCGCGGTGGACGGCAGGGCCGGCTTGCCCGCGGGGACGACGGGAACCACCGGATCGGCGGCGAAGCAGCTCGCGGCCGTGAGGATCCAGTCGCTGGCGACGAGGGCGCCGCTGCACCCGCGGGCCGTGTCCTCGGAGCCGACGGAGACCTTGGCGGTGAAGGCGTAGGAGCCGGCGGCCACGGGCGAGCCCACGGCCGCTTCGGCGGGGACCGCGGACAGGGCGCCGGCGGCGACAGCCGCCACCAACGCCGCCCTGGCGGTAGAGCGCAGGAAAGTCATGATGAGCGATTCCTCGATGCTTGATGGGGGCCGGATCAGCCGGTGACGCGGATTTCGACGAGCACGGAGCGGGCGCCGCTCGGGGTGCCTTCGCCGACGCTCTCGAAGCCGCCCTCGTCGACCGCCACGGTGGTCGTGGTGCCGCTCGCCGTGAGATCGGCGCTGATCGGGTGGTCCCCGGTCTCCAGGGCGAAGACCCGGGGCAGCTCCAGCGTCAGGTAGCCGGACGTGGCCGTGGCCCGGAAGCAGTAGTCGCCCTTGCGGCCCACGGTGCTGTCCGCGACCGTGTAGACCCTGATCTGGTCGGCCGAGCCGTCGCAGGTTTCGAGCAGGACGTGTCCGTCACCCTTCTTCAGCTGGATGCCCTGGGACGTGAGGATGCCGGCCGCGTCGGGGTAGTCGAACCGCTCCACCGCGACGGGCGGCGCGTCGGCAGCCGAGGCCGGCGACCCGTCGGCGGCGGCCAGCGGAATTCCTACGGCCACTCCCAAGGCGACGGCGAGTCCGGTAAAGAAGAGTTTGCGAGCACGGAATTTCACCGCACCCCTCCTTTCAAGTGCGGCATTCTCGAACGGAAAGCCGCGCCTCTCAAGCACTGAATCACCAAAGAACTTGCGCAAGGTAACCACAAATAGATCCGCCGTCAAACCCGTTTGCCTCCAGGCTTTTTCCCGTGATTTTCTGACCAAGAGTTCAATGTCCATGTATGTGGTCAGATAATCAATCAGTGCGGTGCTGGGGCTTTTGCCCGGGGTGAAATGGGAGAAGAATCCGATGCGGCAGCGTCTGTGCCGGCGGATCGGCGCCAAGAGAAAGTTGCTGGTAGGGGATTTTTTTGCGGCCGGCGGATGGCGCAGAGCAGACCGTCCGAGCGGTATTCGGGGGGTACTTGAAATCCATTACCCAGAGGGCTGCTCGCCCGGGAATTTCTCGTACGCGCCCGTGTCCCGGGTCGGGATTCCACAGGAAATGCAGGGGAACCCGCTCGCCGAGAAGTCGCGGTGGGTGTCTCCGGCGCCCGATGGATCGGTGGATTTCGCCTCGCCCACGGATTCGGCCGGACAACGGGGACACGTACCCGTTCAATTGCTGATACCCGCCATCGCGATGCGGCGCATCCGGCACCGCGCACCGATCCGTCTTGGACAGCGCTTATGCTCACCCCGCATGACCTTCCTCGACGTGCGCGGCGCCACCCTCCACCACGACGACACCGGCCCCCGGGGCGGAACACCCGTCGTCCTGATCCACGGACACCCCTTCGACCGCACCCTCTGGGCCCCGCAGACCCGGGCGCTGGCGGCGGCCGGACACCGGGTGATCACCCCGGACCTGCGCGGCTACGGCGCGAGCGGGGTGACCGAGGGGACGGTGTACCTCTCCGACTTCGCCGACGACCTCGCCGCCCTCCTCGACCACTTGGACCTCGCGGACGCGGTCGTCGGCGGTGTCTCGATGGGCGGCCAGATCGCCCTGGAGTTCCGCCGGCTCCACCCGGAGCGGGTACGCGCCCTGGTTCTCTCCGACACCTCGGCGCCGCCGGAGACCGAGGACGGCAAGGTGTACCGCAACCGGCTCGCCGACCGGCTGCTCGCCGAGGGCATGGACGGGTACGCCGCCGAGGTCATCGACAAGATGCTCGCGGCGTACAACGTCACCGCCCTGCCCGAGGTCGCCGACCGGGTGCTGACGATGATGCGGTCCACCGACCGGCGCGGCGCCGCCGCCGCGCTCCGGGGCCGTGCCGAACGCCCCGACCTGCGGCCCGTGCTGGCCGCCGCCGACGTCCCCGTACTCGTCGTCGTCGGCGCCGACGACGTGTACACCCCGCTCGCCGACGCCGAGGAGCTTCGCCGCCACGCCCCGCACGCGCGGCTCGAAGTGATCGAGGGCGCGGGCCATCTGCCGGGCGCCGAACAGCCCGAGCGGTTCAACGCCGTCCTGCTCGACTTCCTCGCCACGCAGGTGGTGGACGCCCGATGACCGGTCCGCACCCGCTGCTCGGCCTCTTCCTGGCCGCCGCCGAGGGGCACTTCCCGCCGGTCGACGGCGCGGTGACCGTGGTTCCGCCGCTGCCGGGCGGGCTGGAGTGCTCCGTCGCGTTCACCGGCCACGCGGTCGTCGCCACCGCCCTGCCCGCCGACGAGATAGTGGCCGCCGGGCCGGACGGCTTCGGCGCCTCGCTCGCGCCGGACTTCCTGCGGCTGCTGGCGGGACCCCGGGGCACGGTCGGCGTCACCGACGCGACCCTCACCGCACCCGGCACCGGCGGCCCGCCCCGCCTCGCCCGCCTCGACGGGTACGACGCCCACCCCCGCGTGCGGCACGCCCGCCGGCTCCGCCGGAACGTGACGGTGTACGGGGACGGGCGCGGCCTGGTCACCCTCGCCGAGGGGCTCGCCGGCCGCACGGAGCTCAGCATCGAGCTGCACGCGCCGGACACGTCCGTTCCGGCGCCCGCCCGGGGACGCGGCCGGAGCCTGCTGGCCGACGCCCTCACCCTCGTACCGCCCGGCAGCCCCGTCTTCGCGGCCGTCGCCCCCGGCAACGCCCGTTCCCTGCGCGGCTTCCTCGCCGCCGGGTTCGTGCCGGTCGGCAGCGAGGTGATCGTCGAACCCGGGCGGGTGTGAGCCCACCGCCGGGCCCCGGACACGACGAAGCCCGCCTCCCGGGAGAACCGGGGGCGGGCATCACCGTACGGACCGGGCCGAGTCGTACGGGCGGAGCCGTACGGACCGGGCAGAAACGATCAGACGCTGCGGAAGGCCAGGACCACGTTGTGGCCCCCGAAGCCGAAGGAGTTGTTGATCGCGGCGATCGAACCCTCCGGCAGCGGCTGCGGCTTGTCGCGGACGATGTTCGCCGTCACGTCGTCGTCGAGGTTCTCGATGTTGATGGTCGGCGGGGCCATCCGGTGGTGCAGCGCGAGGACCGTGGCCACGGTCTCGATGCCGCCGGCGCCACCGAGCAGGTGACCCGTCATCGACTTGGTCGCGGAGATCGCGACGTGGTCGAGGTCGTCGCCCAGTACCGCGCTCAGCGCCTTCAGTTCGGCCACGTCGCCCTGCGGCGTGGACGTGGCGTGCGCGTTGAGGTGGACGACCTCGGACGGCTTGAGGTCCGTGGTCTCCAGCAGGTTGCGCATCGCGGCGGCGATGCCCCGGCCGGTCGGCTCGGGCTGCGCGATGTGGTGGGCGTCGGCCGACAGACCCTGGCCCAGCACCTCGCAGTAGACCTTGGCGCCGCGCGCGGCGGCGTGCTCGGCGGACTCCAGGATCACGACGCCCGCGCCCTCGCCGAGGACGAAGCCGTCCCGGCCGGTGTCGTACGGACGCGAGGCCTTCTGGGGCTCGTCGTTGTTCTTGGACATCGCCATCATGTTGGCGAAGGCCGCGATGGGCAGCGGGTGGATGGCCGCCTCGGTACCACCGGCGACGACCACGTCGGCACGGCCGGTACGGATCATCTCGACGGCGTACCCGATGGCCTCGGCACCCGAAGCGCACGCGGAGACCGGGGTGTGGACACCGGCCTGGGCGTTGACTTCGAGGCCGACGTTGGCCGACGGGCCGTTCGGCATGAGCATGGGGACGGTGTGCGGGGAGACGCGGCGTACGCCCTTCTCCTTCAGCACGTCGTACTGGTCGAGCAGCGTGATCACCCCACCGATACCGGAGGCGATGACCGTGCCCAGCCGCTCGGGCTGGATCTTGTCGTCCTCACCGGCCTTGCCGGTGAAGCCGGCGTCCGCCCACGCCTCGCGGGCCGCGATCAGCGCGAACTGCGCCGACCGGTCCAGCTTGCGGGCGAGCGGGCGGGGCAGTACCTCGCCCGGGTCCACCGCGGCCAGCGCGGCGATCCGGACGGGCAGTTCGGCGAAGCGCTCGCCCTCGAGAGGCTTGACGCCGGAGCGGCCGGCCATCAACCCTTCCCAGGTCGATGCGGAGTCGCCACCCAGCGGAGTGGTTGCGCCGATACCGGTGACGACCACGGTGCGATTGGTCGAGTTCACTGGAAAATCTTCTCCACGTGTAGAGGGTCGTGAATCAGCGGCGCCACCGCCGGGTGGCGACACACGAACCGGCCTGGGATCAGGCCTGGTTCTTCAGGATGTAGTCGGCAGCGTCGCCGACCGTCTTGAGGTTCTTGACGTCCTCGTCCGGGATCTTGACGTCGAAGCGCTCTTCGGCGGCGACGACGACCTCGACCATGGACAGCGAGTCGACGTCCAGGTCGTCGGTGAAGGACTTGTCCAGCTGGACGTCCTCGACCGGGATACCGGCGATCTCGTTGACGATCTCGGCGAGACCGGTGACGATCTCTTCCTGGGTGGCGGCCATGTCGGCGCTCCTTCAGTGGTTGTCTTGCTGGGGTTGTTGACTCCGGACCGAGAACTCCGGTGGTGCTGGAGGTTCTCGTTCGGACCGGGCGAAAAGCCTTAGGGGAGAGTAACGACCGTCGCGGCGAAGACGAGACCCGCCCCGAAGCCGATGACGAGCGCGGTGTCGCCGCTCTTCGCCTGCCCGGTCGCCAGGAGCCGCTCCATCGCGAGCGGGATCGAGGCGGCGGAGGTGTTGCCGGTCGTCTCCACGTCACGGGCGACGGTGACGTTCTCCGGCAGTTTGAGGGTCTTCACCATCGAGTCGATGATCCGCATGTTGGCCTGGTGCGGAATGAAGACGTCCAGGTCTTCCGGGGAGACCCCGGCGGCGTCCAGCGCCTGCTGAGCCACCTTCGCCATCTCGAAGACGGCCCAGCGGAAGACCGCCTGGCCCTCCTGCGTGATGGCCGGGAACTTCTCCGGGCGCTCGGCGTGGAACTGGTCCCACGGCACGGTCTGCTTGATCGTGTCCGACTTGTCGCCCTCGGAGCCCCAGACGGTCGGGCCCATGGCCGGTACCTTCGACGGGCCGACGACCACCGCGCCCGCACCGTCGCCGAACAGGAAGGCGGTGGCCCGGTCCGACAGGTCGGTGAGGTCGCTGAGCCGCTCCACGCCGATGACGAGGACGTACTCCGCGGAACCGTCGACGACCATGCCCTTGGCGAGCGTCAGGCCGTAACCGAAGCCCGCGCAGCCGGCCGAGATGTCGAAGGCGGCGGGCTTGCCCGCGCCGATCTTGTGCGCGATCTCGGTGGCGACGGCCGGGGTCTGCTTGAAGTGCGAGACGGTGGAGACGATCACACCGCCGATCTGCTCCGGGGTGATCCCCGCGTCGGCGATGGCCTTTCCGGCGGCCTCCACGGACATCGCGGACACGGTCTCCTCGTCGGAGGCCCAGTGCCGGGTGGCGATGCCGGAGCGGGAGCGGATCCACTCGTCGGACGAGTCGATCGTTTCGAGGATCACCTCGTTCGGCACCACACGGGTGGGGCGGTAGCCGCCGACCCCCATGATGCGTGCGTACGGGGCGCCCTGGCTGGGCTTGATCTTCGACATGCTCGTGCTCCTTAGGCGGACGCGTGCTCGGAGATGAGCGCGCGGGCCGCGTCGAGGTCGTCGGGGGTCTTGAGCGCGAGGGTCTGCACGCCGGGCAGCGCGCGCTTGGCGAGCCCGGTGAGGGTGCCGCCGGGGCACACCTCGATGAGCGCGGTCACACCGAGCTCCTGGAACGTCTCCATGCACAGGTCCCAGCGGACCGGGTTCGCGACCTGCCCGACCAGGCGCTCGACCACCTCCGCGCCGGTGGCGACGGCCTTGCCGTCCTTGTTCGACACGTACGTCACGGTGGGGTCCGCGACCTCCAGGCCCTGGGCCGCTTCGCGCAGCCGCTCCACGGCCGGAGCCATGTGGTGCGTGTGGAACGCCCCGGCGACCTTGAGCGGCACCACGCGGCGCACGCCCTCCGGCTTGTTGCCGGTCAGCTCGGCGATCTGCGCGGCCGTACCGGCGGCGACGATCTGGCCGCCACCGTTCACGTTGGCCGGGGTCAGCCCGAGGCTCTCCAGGTGCGGGACGGTGACCGCCGGGTCGCCGCCGAGCAGCGCGGCCATGCCGGTCTCGGTGACCGCGGCGGCCTCGGCCATCGCGAGCCCGCGGGCACGGACAAGGCGCAGCGCGGCCTCGTCGCCGAGCACACCGGCGAAGGCGGCGGCGGTGATCTCGCCGACGCTGTGCCCGGCCACGACGGCGGGCGAGGCGTTCAGCGCGGACGCGGAGAGGAGACCCGCGGCCACCAGCAGGGGCTGGGCCACCGCCGTGTCACGGATGTCGTCGGCGTCGGCCTTCGTGCCGTAGTGGGCAAGGTCGAGCCCGATGGCGTCGGACCAGGCCGCGATGCGGTCGGTGGCACCGGGCAGATCGAGCCAGGGAGTCAGGAAGCCGGGCGTCTGAGCGCCTTGGCCGGGAGCGACGAGTACGAGCACCCTCACACTCTCTCTTGCGGACGGTCCCGTACGCCCGTGGGGACAGGGACGAAGAACCGTCAGGGGAATTGTTGAAGTCCGACAAAAGTCTAGGACTGGCCATCCCTGGCGGCCAAGCGCCCCAGGATCAGCGCGATCCGGAGCGTGAAGGCTGAGCGCACATCGGACGGCGACCAGCCGGTGACGTCCGTCACACGTCGTAGCCGGTAGCGCACGGTGTTGGGGTGCACGAACAGCATCCGGGCGGCCCCCTCCAGGCTGCTCGCCTGCTCCAGGTAGACACTCAGTGTCTCCAGGAGTGCCGACCCGGCCTCCTCCAGAGGGCTGTAGATCTCCTCCACCAATTGGTCCCGCGCGGCAGGGTCTCCGGCCATCGCGCGCTCCGGCAGGAGATCGTCGGCGAGCACCGGGCGGGGCGCGTCCTGCCAGGCGACGCACGCCTTGAGTCCGGCCGCCGCCGCCTGCGCGGACCGGGTCGCCGCCAGCAGGTCCGGGACCACCGGCCCGGCGACGACGGGCCCGGCCGCGTACGGGCCGATCAGACCCCGCGCGACCTGGAGCGGGTTGTCGCTGCCGCCCGCGATGACCACCAGGCGGTGGCCCAGCACACCGGTCAGTACCTGCACCTTGGAGCCGCGCGCGGCCCGCCGGATCGCCTCGACCGTCAGCTCGCTGTCCCCGTCCGGGGCAGTGCCGAGGATCACGCAGACGTGCTCGGGGGAGTTCCAGCCGAGCGCCGCGGCCCGGGAGACCGCCCCCTCGTCCGCCTCGCCGGACAGCACCGCGTTGACCACGAGCGATTCCAGCCGGGCGTCCCACGCGCCCCGTGCCTCGGCGGCCTGCGCGTAGACCTGGGCGGTCGCGAAGGCGATCTCCCGGGCGTAGACGAGCAGGGCCTCCCGCAGGACCGACTCGTCGCCCGGAGCGGCGACCTCCTCGATCGCCGCTTCCATGACCTCGATCGTCGTACGGACCATCTCGACGGTCTGCCGCAGCGTGATCGCCCGGGTCAGCTCGCGCGGGGCGGTGCCGAACACGTCGGTGGAGATCGCCTGCGGGGTCTCCGGATGCCGGAACCACTCGGTGAACGCGGCGATGCCCGCCTGTGCGACGAGGCCGATCCACGACCGGTTCTCCGGGGGCATGGCCCGGTACCAGGGCAGCGTCTCGTCCATGCGGGCGATGGCGTTCGCCGACAGCCGGCCGGAGGACTGCTCCAGCCGTTTCAGGGTCGCGGCATGCAGATGGGCGTCTTGGGCGGCGCGCTGCGCGGGATCGGGTCGGGGCACGGAGACAAGACTGCCTTATCCGGGCAGAGGGGCGGAGGGGCGGGGCGGGCGGTCAGAGGTGCGAGCGCGGGTTCCGGCCGTTCCGGGGACACCCCTTACGGTGGGGGCGTGATGTCCGTACACCGTGCGCAGAGCAGGTACGAGGGCGGGGACCGGGCGGCCGGGATCGAGTCCCGGCACGCCTTCTCCTTCGGTTCCTTCTACGACCCCGACAACCTCCGCTTCGGCGCGATCCTCGCCTGCAACGAGGAGCGGCTGGCCCCCGGCGCGGGCTTCGACGAGCATCCGCACAGCCACACCGAGATCGTCACGTGGGTGGTGGAGGGCGAGCTCACCCACCGCGACTCGGCCGGTCACACCCGGGTGGTGCGCGCCGGTGACGTACAGCACCTCAGTGCGGCGGCCGGGGTCCGGCACGTCGAACGCAACGACGGCGAAGCGCCCCTGACCTTCCTTCAGATGTGGCTGGCCCCGCTGGAGGCCGGCGGCGAGCCCGCGTACACCGTGGTCCCCGGCATCGCGGACTCCACCCCGTACGCCCTGCCCGCCGCCGGGGCGATGCTGCACGTCCGCCGGCTCGCGGCGGGCGAGCGCGCGGCGGTCCCGGACGCGGTGCGCGCGTACGTCCACGTGGTGAGCGGTGAGGTCGCCCTCGGCGGCGACCGCCTCGCGGCTGGCGACTCGGCCCGGATCACGGACGCCGAGGGGATGGAGCTGCGGGCGGCGGGCGCGGGGGCGCAGGTGCTGGTGTGGGAGCTGGCGGGCTGAGAGGGCGGCCCGACCGGCTTCGGCAGCCCGCCGGCTTGTGGTGGCCCGCAGGCCCTTGGCGGCCTGTCGGTCCACGGTCTTCGGTGGCCCGCCGGCCTGCGGTGGCCCGCCGGCCTTGCGTGGCCCGAAGGCCGGCGGGCCGTTTTGTTCAGGCGGTCGGCGCCGCGAAGTAGTGCCCCTCGCCGAGGTCGTCGAGGAGGCCCGGTCCGGTCGGCCGCCACCCCAGCAGGGCGCGGGTGCGGTCGGCGGAGGCGGGGCTGTCGAGGGCGAGGAGGTCGGCGAGCCAGGTGAAGTGGGCCGCTGCGTCGGCCGGGGCGACGGAGGCCACCGGCACTCCGAGGTGTTCCCCGATCACCTCCGCGACCGCCCGGATCGGCACCCCCTGGTCGCCGATGGCGTGCAGGGTCGAACCGGCCGGGGCGTTCTCCAGCGCGAGGCGGAAGAGGCGCGCGGCGTCGTCCCGGTGGACGGCGGGCCAGCGGGCGGCGCCGTCGGCGACGTAGCCGGAGACGCTCTTCTCGCGGGCGATGGCGACCACCGCCGCGAGGAAGCCGTGGTCCCCGTCCCCGTGCACGGTCGGGGGCAGCCGTACGACCGAGGCCCGGACGTTCCGGTCCGCGAAGGCGAGCGCCGCGTGGGAGTTGGCCAGCCGCCCGGCCGGACCGCTTGCCGCGGCTTCCGTGCCCGCCCCGCCCGCCCGGCCGGTGGGCTGCCCGTCCTCCTCGGTGGCGACCCGCCCCGGGGCGAGGCCGAGGATCCCGGCGGCGATCACCAGCGGGCGGCCGGAACCTGCGAGGGCTTCGCCGAGGGTGTCGATGGCGCGGCGGTCCGCCTCGGTGGCGGCGTCGAAGCCCCCGCTGAAAGCGAGGTCGTGCTTGAAGGCGAGGTGGATCACCCCGTCCGACTCGGCCGTCGCCTCGCGCAGCACCTCCAGGTCGTCGAGCGAGCCGTGCCGCACCTCGGCGCCCGCCTTGGTGAGCGCGGCGGCGGAGGCGTCCGAACGGGCGAGCCCGACCACCTGGTGACCTGCGGCGATGAGCTCCGGAACGACCGCCGAGCCGATCCAGCCGGACGCGCCGGTGACGAATACACGCATGGAAGAACCTCCAGAGGGGGTCGGCCGCCTCGTCGTTGCACGCGCCGGGAGTCCGGGGCCACCGGGGGCGCGGGGCCACCGGAGTCCGGGGCCACCGGGGCCCGGTGCGTCGAGGGCACCGGTCGCGGGGCGCGTGACGCCCGAGGAGGGCGATGTCAGTCACTGTCGTTACGTGCTCCAACGTACACCTGATGTCAGGCACTGTCATCACGTAGGATCGCGCCATGGGTCGATGGCAACCGAACGCGCGCGAACGTCTGGGGCAGGCGGCTCTGGAGCTGTACGGCGAGTACGGCTTCGAGCAGACCACCGCCGCGCAGATCGCCGCCCGCGCCGGGCTCACCGAGCGGACCTTCTTCCGCCATTACGCGGACAAGCGCGAGGTCCTCTTCGGCGGCGCGCAGGTGCTGGAGCAGACCTTCGTGGCAGCTCTCGCCGCCACCCCGCGGACGGCCGCGCCGATCGACGCGATGGCCTCGGCGCTGGAGGCCGTCGCCGGGTACTTCGAGGACCGCCGGGCGTTCGCCCGGCAGCGCCAGGCCGTCATCATGGCCAGCGCCGATCTCCACGAACGCGAACTCATCAAGCTCGCCACGCTGGCCGCCGCGCTGACCAGGACGCTCCGCGAACGCGGCGTCCCGGAACCCGCCGCCGGCCTCACCGCGGAAGCGGGCATCGCCGTCTTCAAGGTCGGCTTCGAACGCTGGGTGGGCGGCGCCGAGGACGAGGAACGCCCCTTGCTGCACTTCCTGCGGGAGTCGCTGGCCGAGCTCAAGGCGGTGGCGGCGGGGGAGTAGGGCGTGTGTTTCCCGGACAGCGGGGCCGGTGCTTCTCGGGCGGCAGGCGCGCGTACCTCACGGGTGGCGGATTCGCGTGCCTCGCGGACGGCGGGTCCGCGTGCCTCACGGACGGCGGGTCCGCGTGCCTCGCGGACGGTGCGGGGAGCCTGTCGCCCGGTCAGGAGTCCGTCCGCCTGCGTCCGCCTGCCGGGGCGGCGACGTACTCCGTACCGGAGCGAGTCGCGATGTCCGGGGCTGTCAGTGCCCGTTGATATACGTGGATCATGACTGCCTTCAAGGACTTCAACTTCAAGCTCCTCGTCGTCGAGAAGCTCATGTACTGGGACGAGACCCTCCTCCCGGCGTTCAGCATGGCGGAGCACCTGCGGGCGCGCGGCATCGAGGACCTTCACGACTACGTCGAGGAGAACGGTCTGGAGTTCACCGTCCTCGCCGAAGGCCGCGCCTTCTTCGAGGAGTTGGAGATACCGGCGCACCTCCTCGCCACCGTGGAGGAGCTGACCCTGGACGGCGGCCACCAGGTCTACATGGAGTGCGCCCCGGTCTGGGACGGCGAGGACGACATCTTCGACGTGCACTCCCTCGACGATCTGGACCTGCTGCCCAACCTGAAGCTCGTCACCGGGGGCCGTGCGCTGGAGCACATGGTCCCGGGATCGCTGGACGTCCTGGCCGCGCGGGGGATCGCCGCGCGTCACTGAGCCGGGAGTGCCCCGTTCGGATCGCGTCACCGGCCGCAGGACGGCCCCCGGACCGCCTCAGCCGTAGTGCCGCAGTTCCGGCCACAACGCGCCCCAGGGGCGGCGGGGGCCGGTGCAGACGTAGACGTGGCCGCCCCATTCGGTGTTGTGCACGCCGTAGGGGTTGGAGAGGCCGGCCGCCACTTGGACGTCGCGGAAGTACCGGCGCAGATACGCGGTGTATCCGGGGGCGTCGTCGGGGCCCGGCGCGACGGCCACCACGGTCGTGGCGCGCGGGTTGCCGGGACCCCACCACCAGTCGGTGTTGTGGGCGCTCACGGCGGTGGGCAGCCCGGTGCCGCGCCCGAGCTCGTTGATGGCACCGGCCTCGCCGTAGTCCGCCGTGTAGATCACCGCGTTCGCGCGTTGCTCCGCAGGCAGGCCGGTCCACACCTTCCGCACGGTGGACACGAGTTGGGGCCAGCCCACGGATTCACCCGAGTTGGTGCTGATGGCGTACGTCCAGCCCGTCTGCGAGGGCGGCAGCACCGGCAGCACGACCACGGCGAGGAACGCCGCGGAGACGGCCGTACCCGTCCGCAGGCTCCGCAGCCGGTCCGGGCGCGCGTGCAGCCACCCGTCGCGCCCGACCGCTCCGGCCGCCAGCAGACACACGTACAGCCCGCCCAGATAGTAGATCTGCGCGCCGGTGGTCACGGCGAACAGGACGAACAGCACGGCGTACGCGATCACCAGGGACCGCCACAGCGGCCGGCCGGACCCCCACAGGAACCGCAGCCCCGCCACCCACACCGCCAGCATCACCGGGCCCGCGATGACGACCTGCCCCACGATCCAGGTGAGGATGTTGCCCGGTCCGCCGTTCTCGGCGTTCAGCGCCCGCGTCATCGGCAACATCGCCCAGTCGTGGTGCGCCTGCCACCACAGATCGGGCAGGACGAGCAGCACGGCCACCCCCACGCCCGCGAGCAGCCGGCGGTCGGCCACGGTCCGCCGAGCCGGGCCGATCAGTACGGAGGCCAGCAGGACGATCCCGAAGAGGGCCGCGAGATGGTTGAACTCCGCGCCGACGCCCACCAGTACCCCTGCGGCGAGCCACCACCGCGTGTCGCCGGTGCGGCCGATCCGTACGACCACGCACGCGATCGCCGCCCACGCCAGCACCTCGTACGACGTGGTGTTGGCGAGATGCGCACCGCCGAGCAGCACCGGCATGGTGCCGGTGGCGACCGCCGCGAGCAGCTGGCTCCGCCGAGCCCCGCCGAACTCCCGTGCGGTCAGCCCGCCCACGACCACGGTGCCCGCCGCGGCCAGTGCCGGCCACAGCCGGAGACCGGCCTCCGAGACACCGAAGAGCGACAGCGAGACCCGGGCCAGCAGCGGAGCCAGCACCGGCTGGTCCACGTAACTCGCCTGGAGGTGCCGGGCGCTGTCGAGGAAGTACAACTCGTCGGTGTGGAAGCCGTAGCGGGTGGAGAACGCCATCAGTACGGCGAAGACCACGCCCGCGACGACGAACACCCGGTGGTCCAGCGGGCCGACGGGCCGGCAGGGTTGCGAGGTCCTCCCTGCCCGCCCTGTCTCCGGCTGCTGCTCCGAGTCCGCCTCGTCCGTCATGTCCGCCCCCGGTTTTCCCGCCCCGGTCCCGGTTCTGGACCCGGGGCTCGCCCTGCGGCGCCACGCTTCGCACCGCCCCTACGGGGCCCGGGCCGCGCTCGCACTCTACGTACCGCATCGTGTGTCGTGAAGTGTCCTATGTCATAAGGAAGTTGGTTCACTCGACGCTGTTGCCGACCGGCTGCGGGGCTACGCTCCGCACCCATGAACCGAAGGCGCTCCAAGAAGCTGTCGAGGGATTTCGTCGGCGCGGCCCTGACCGGCGACACCGCGCGCCTCCAGGCGCTCCTGCGCGCCGGCGCCGATCCGGAGGCGCCCGACCGGTACGGCACCACCCCGCTCCACTTGGCCTCGGTCCAGGGCGAGGCGGGCGCCGTCTCGGCCCTCCTGCGGGCCGGTACCGCTCCCTGACGCGCCGACAGGACACCTTGCGGTGTTGACGCGGCGTGAACCCTTCCGGCGCTTTCGCCGTAGCGGTCGGTGAGGCCCACGAGGTGCGTGGGCCGGACGGCGACTGGAAGAGGGGCCGAAGTGATGAACCTCGGACGACGTGGTGTTCGGGCGCTCGCGGCTTGTGCCGCGGTGGTGGGCATCCTGGGGGTGGAGACCGTCGGCGCGTCCAGTGCCACGGCTTCCTACAGCGAGTGTCCGGACGACGAGTTCTGCATGTGGCAACACGTCGAGTACGAAGGCTTGTTCGTCTACTCCAGCGAACCGCAGCCCAACGTCCACGACTTCAACGACCGGGCCAGTTCGTTCTGGAACCGGACCGATGGGTGGATCGCCGTATACGGCGACTCCAACTACGGGAACAGTTCCAGCCCGGAGAAGAACTACTGCTGGTCCATCGCCCCCGGAGCCTCCTCGGCCAACATCGGGTACGTGACGGAGGGCGGCGTCCGCGTGGAGACGGAGGCGAACGACTCGGTGTCGTCGTTCAGGCCCGGTGTGTGCGAGGCGCCGTACCGCGTCTTCTACTGACTTGGTCCGTGAGCAAAGGGTCCTGCGGTTCGTGGTACGTGGTCACTCGGACTGGTAACTGCCGTACACGCGGGCGACCTTCGGCTGCCCAAGGAAGCCCCGGCGAACGTGACGTCGGAAATCCGCCAGCGTGCTCGCCGTCGGTCGGACGAGAATCCGCTCATGACCGCTGAAGCGCAGGGAATACGCGTCCGTCACCGCGGGCATGAACCGCAGGTCCATCCCACCGCCTACGTCGCCCCGACGGCCACGCTCGTCGGCGATGTCCGCGTGGGGCCGAGGGCACGGGTGATGTACGGCGCGGTGCTCGATGCCGAGGGGTCCCGGATCGAGGTCGGGGAGGCGACGGTGATCTGCGAGAACGCGGTGTTGCGCGGGTCCGCGGTCGCCGGTGACCAGCCGGTGCTCGTCGGTGACCACGTCTTCGTGGGGCCGCAGGCCACGCTGCTGGGCTGCGAGGTCGGCAGGTGCGTCTACGTGGCGACTTCGGCGACGGTCCTGCAGCGCGCACGGTTGGGGGCCGGTTCGGTCGTGGCGGTCGGCGCGCTCGTCCATGCGCGCACCGCGGTGCCGGACGCGTACTTCGTGCCGCCGCACACCGTGGCGCTCGACGCGCCGGTGCGGCTGCTGGCCCCCGGCGATCCGGGCCTGGCCGAGGCCGTCCGGCGGGTGGGCTTCGCGCAGGTGGCGTTCGGTGTCGACGCGGAGTGGACCGACCGGGTCAGCCGGTACGAGCAGATCGCGGAGGTGCGCGTCGCCGAGTTCGGCGCGCACGCGGACGACGAGGTCCTCGATTCCGGCTCTCGGGGCGTACCGAGTCGCGATCACTGAGGGCTGTCCCGCGATTCCTTCGTGAGGACGGCCGGCCGGTCCGCGTCCTCATCGACACCGCCCGCAGTCAGCGCCCCTTCCCCGCCGCGCCCGCACCGGGCCTCTCCCCGGGTTTCCACCCCCAGGCGGTGAGCATCCCGGCCGACAGCGCGGCGCACTCGTCGGAGACCAGGTAGCGGATCGCCGCGTCGACGGCGGCGTCGTCCACCAGCCCGGTGGCGAGCATCGCGGGCCGGCTGCGCTCCCAGGTGTCCGCCCAGAAGCGGCTGATGGGACTCTCCGGCTGGAGCGGCGGCACGTGGATCTCGGCGGCGACGGGTGCGAGTCCCGCTCCGCGCAGCAGCTGCGGGTACGACGGCACCCAGGAGACATCGGTGCCGATCGTCGCCCCCAGCCCCTGCCACATCGCCCGCATCGCCGCGGTGTACGGGGTGTCGGGCGTACGGTCGCTCGTCAGGTCCACCGCGTCGCTGAGCACCAGCACGCCTCCCGGGGCGACGAGTCCGGCCAGCGTGGTGATCAGGCTCTCGTGCCCGGCGAGGTGCATCAGGACGAAGCGCGCGTGGACGAGGTCGTACGCGCCGGAGACGAATCCCGGGGCGGTGATGTCGGCTTCCAGGAGGTCGAGGCCGGGGACCGGCCGCTCGCCGAGGAACCGTACGTCGCGGTCGACGGCGAGCACGCTCTCCACCCCGGCCTCGCCCAGCAGCCGGCGGGCGACCGTGCCCGTGCCCGCCCCCACGTCGAGGCAGCGCCACCCCGGGCCGACGCCGAGCGCCCGCAGCCGCGCCAGGGTGACGTCGTCGTAGGCGAGGGCCCCGAAGTCGATGCGCTCGCCCTCGCCCGCCTGCTCGGGCCGGAAGAACGCCTCGCCGTAACGGCCGCCCTCCGACGCGGGGTTCACGCCGTCACCCGCGTCGAGCCGGGCGCCCGGTGACCGGCGGCTTCCGGGGACGGGCGGGTGGCTGGGGGAGGGAACAACGGGTCGACGGCAAGGTGTGGCATGACCGGGCCTTTCCACGCGGCGGGGGTGCGGGCGGCCCGTCCGCAGGACCAGGCCGGGTCTGACCATTCCCGCCGGGCGGGCGGCGCCCCACCGAATCCTCCACAGGCGGTCGCCCGCACGGCCGAGGCGCGCCGGACCCGAGGGCCTGTCGGGTGACCCGGCCGGGCGCGTCCCGCCGGTCCGGGCCCGTGCCCGCCCCTGCGGCTCCCTACCGGCCGGCCTCGGCCAGCACCGCGTCCGTGAACGGGGTCCACACCTCGGCGGCCCAGGGGCCGAAGGCGCGGTCGGTCAGGGCGACGCAGGCGACGCCCGCGCCCGGGTCGATCCAGAGGAAGGTGCCGGACTGGCCGAAGTGGCCGAAGGTCGCGGGGGAGGAGGTGGTGCCGGTCCAGTGCGGGGACTTGGAGTCGCGGATCTCGAAGCCGAGGCCCCAGTCGTTGGGGTTCTGGTGGCCGTACCCGGGGAGTACGCCCTTGAGCCCGGGGTGCACGACGGTCTGCGCCTCCAGCACCGTGCGCGGGTCCAGCAGCCGGGGTGCCTGCACCTCGGCGACGAAGCGGACCAGGTCGGCGACGGTCGAGACGCCGTCCTTGGCGGGCGAGCCGTCGAGCGTGGTCGACGCCATCCCCAGCGGTTCGAGGACGGCCTCGCGGGCGTAGTCGGCGAAGGGGATGCCGGAGGCCTTCGCGATGTGCTCGCCGAGGACCTCGAAGCCCGCGTTGGAGTAGAGCCGCCGGGTACCGGGCGGTGCCGTCACCCGGTGCTCGTCGAAGGCGAGACCGCTGGTGTGGGCGAGCAGGTGGCGGACGGTCGAGCCCTCGGGACCGGCCGGTTCGTCCAGTTCCACGGCGCCTTCCTCGTACGCGACGAGCGCCGCGTACGCCGCCAGCGGCTTCGTCACGGAGGCGAGGGGGAAGCGGTGCGCGGTGTCGCCGTGCGTACCGAGGACGGTGCCGTCCGCGCGTACGACGGCGGCTGCCGCGGTGGGGACGGGCCAGTTCTCGATCAACGCCAGGCTCTGCATGGTTACGAGGGTAGAGGCAGCGGACCCGCGTCCCGGAGCAGGGGCCGGGGCTCACCGCTCCGACGCTGCCGCCGGTCGGGGGTCCCCGTGCGCCACCAGGGGCGCGGGGGCTCCGGTGGCGGCCGGCAGCGCCACGGCGGCCTGGGCGGCCAGGTCGACGGCGACGAGGCGGGCCTCCAGGGGCGGCGGCAGGGCGCCCGGCGGGGGAGTCAGCACGAACCGCCCCAGGCAGCGGTCGAGCACCGTGACCCGGAGTTCGATCTCGCCGTCCGGCCAGCCCTGCCGGTCCACGTCCCAGATCCAGCCCGGTACCCGCACACTTCCGTCCGGGGCGAGGACCGACGGCTGCCCGACGGGCTCGGTGTGCGTGAAATCGTGCGCGAAGTCGTGCGTGAGCCCGTGCGCGAGGCCGTGCGCGACATCGCGTTCGGCGGGGGGCTCGGCGCCGTACTCGAAGCGGCACTCGCTCAGCTCCAGGACGTCCACCAGCTCGTGCCGGACGCGGTCCATCACGGCGTCGGCGGACGCGCCGGTCCTGACCAGCCCCGTCGTACGGTGCAGCCGGTCCAGGTGGGAGGCCTCGGTGAAGGCGAACCGGCGCAGGACCAGGGCCCGCGCGGCGAGCTGCGACACGACCAGCCCGACCGCCAGGAGCAGCACGGCCGTCTCGATGTCGGCCCCGTCGTCGATGTCGAAGCTCTCGAACGGCTCGGCGTGGAAGAAGTCGAACCACGCGGCGGACGACAGCGCGGCGACCGCGCCCGCGAGGCGGTTCCCGAGCGCCGCCACGGCCCCGACCACGACGACGAGGAGCAGCGCCGCGTTGGTGTTCGTGATATCGGTACGGACGGGGATGAGGACCAGCGCCAGCAGCAGCGGGGCCAGTACCCCGGACAACACGGCGACCACGTCCCGCAGGCCGGACCTCATGACATGCCTCGCAGAACTCGAAGGAACCTGTGGTCCCAGCTTCGGACCCGCACGGCGGGAACGGCGCCCGCCGGTGGGGAACTTGACGGATCACTGATACAGCGCTGACGCGGCATTGATGCGGCGGCACGGCCGGGGCCCGCCGGGTGTCACCCGCGGGTTCCACTTGCTTGGAGTGCACTCCAACGTTCTAACGTGGAGGTCATGACGGTGACGCAGAGCACGTCCGTACGACCGGTGCCCCAGCAGGCCTCCCCGCCGGGCCGGACGGTCCGGTACACGATCAGCGAGGTCGCGGCCCGCACCGGACTCACCGCGCACACCCTGCGCTGGTACGAGCGGATCGGCCTGATGCCGCACGTCGACCGCTCGCAGACCGGTCAGCGCAGGTTCACCGACAAGGACCTCGAATGGCTGGACTTCGTCGGCAAGCTCCGGCTGACCGGGATGCCGGTGGCCGACATGGTCCGGTACGCGGAACTGCTGCGCGAGGGCGAGCATACCTTCGACCAGAGGCAGGCGCTGCTGGAGGCGACCCGCCGCGACGTACGGGCGCGGATCGCGGAGCTCCACGAGACGCTCACCGTCCTCGACTACAAGATCGACTTCTATGCGAGCGCCCGACGGGCGCCGGAAAGGCCGTGTGTCTGATGACGGAGAACACCCTTCCCACCGTGCAGCTCGGGGCGGACGGACCGCAGGTCGGCGTGCAGGGACTCGGCTGCATGGGCATGAGCGAGTTCTACGGCGAGACCGACGAGATGGCCGCCCACGACACCCTGCACACCGCTCTGGACGCGGGGGTCACCCTCTTCGACACCGCCGACATCTACGGACGCGGCGCCAACGAGGAGTTCCTCGCCTCCTTCGTCGGGACCAACCGGGACCGGATCACGCTGGCCACCAAGTTCGCCATCGAGCGGACCGACGACCCGGCCTACCGGGGCGTCCGCAACGACGCCGCCTACATCAGGCAGGCGGTGGAGGCGAGCCTGCGCCGCCTCGGCACCGACGTGATCGACCTCTACTACATGCACCGCCGCGACCCGCGGGTCCCCTTCGCCGAGTCGGTCGGCACGATGGCGGAACTGATCAAGGAGGGCAAGGTCAAGCAGCTCGGACTGAGCGAGGTGACGGGGCCGGAGCTGCGCGAGGCGCACGCCGTGCACCCGATCGCCGCGCTCCAGTCGGAGTGGTCGCTCTTCAGCCGGGACCTGGAGCACAGCGCCGTACCGGCCGCCGCCGAACTGGGCGTCACGCTGGTGCCGTACTCGCCGCTCGGCCGCGGCTTCCTGACCGGGGCGTTCGCGGACGCCGGGAAGGACCTCGGCAAGGACGACTTCCGGCAGTACCAGCCCCGCTTCACCGGCGACAACGCGAAGAACAACGCGGCCCTGCTGGAGCCGGTCCGCCGGATCGCCGAGGCGCACGGGGCGACCCCCGCGCAGGTGGCGCTGGCCTGGGTGCACCAGCGCGCCCAGGTGCACGGGCTCACCGTCGTGCCGATCCCCGGCACCCGCAAGCCCGCCCGGCTGCTGGAGAACGTCGGCGCGGCCCGGATCGTCCTCACCCCCGGGGAACTGGCCGAGCTGGAGCCGATCGCCGGCAAGGTGGCGGGCGACCGCTACCCCGACATGAGCAACACGGCGACGGCCCGGGAGAAGTAGGCCGTGTGTCACGGGCGCCCGTACCCCCCGCGCGGAGGCGGGGTACGGGCGCCCGCCCCGCGAGCCTCACGCCAGCCCCAGCGCGAACACCGCGAACCCCGCCGCGAGCAACCCGACCACGGCGTTGCGCGCCCGGGTGGTGCGGGTGCCCCGGCGCCACGGGGCCTCGAAGCGGCGGGTGAAGCGGGCGATCAGCACCAGCAGGGCCGCGCACACCGGCAGCCAGAGCACCCGCGCCACGATCCAGCCGACGCTGTCGGGAGCCGTGGTCAGGCCCGGTACGCCACCTCCCACCAGGGACGCCGGGACGGCGGCGGCCAGCAGCGCGGTCTGGTGCCAGCACAGGATCGTCATCGCCGACAGGTTGACGACCACCACCGGCGCCCAGAGCGCGGGGCGGCGCAGCAGCCGGCCGATCCGGTCACGCAGCAGGATCGCCGCACCGCTCTGCGCGGCGGCCAGCGCCAGTACCAGCAGCGACGGCGGATGCGAGTTGGTGCGCGCCACGCCCGGTACGCCCACCATCGACGCCGGGTAGTGCCAGACCAGCAGCAATGCGGCGAACAGCACCGTGCCGCCCGCCAGCAGGAACGACGCACCGCGCCGCCCGATCCGGCCCACGCCCCAGCTCGCGCCGAGCTGGTACGCGAAGAGCCACCCCGGCAGGATGTTGAGCAGGCCCAGCCAGGACGGCACGGCGTCCGCGTACGGCCCGTACCGCAGGAAGTCCACCACGGCGACCGCCCCCAGGAGCGGCGCGGCGGCCCACCCGCCGAGGCGTTCCGCGAGCCGTACGCAGACCGGGGTCAGCGCGGTGACCACCAGGTAGACCCCGACGAACCAGAGTGGCTGGATCACCAGCGTCGCGCCGGTCCGCAGGGTGGTCCACTCCACCCCGAGCAGATGCGCCACCGGAGCGAGCACCGCCCACACGGCGGTCACCCCGAGGACGGGACGGCCCAGCCGGGCGAGCCGCCCACCCAGCCAGGCGCGGGCGGTGGACGTGCGGCGCCGGTAGGAGAGGGCGGAGACGTACCCGCCGACCAGGAAGAACACCCCGAGCATCTGGAGCACCCAGCTCACCGGGGCCAGCGCCCCGAACGTGGAGAGCGGGCTCGCGTTGTGCAGGGCGCCGTCGCCGTCGCGGGTGAACCCGCCGAGCAGCCAGTGCCCGGTCGGCACGGCGAGCAGCGCGAGGGCGCGCATCCCGTCGATCGCGCGGTCGCGGTGGGCGGGGGTACGGGACTCGATCCGGGCGGCGAGCGTGGCGGGACTCATCGGACCGGCCCCTCTCCCGCGGTTCCCTCGACGATGGCGGCGAAGGTCCTCAGCGAGTCGGTGCCGGGGGCGAAGTAGCCGGTGTGGCCCACGGCCAGGCGGGCCGGTACCCGGCGGGCGCCGAACCCCGGGTCGGTCGGATCGGTGCCGTGGCCGACCCCCGCGAACTCGACGTTCGGCACGTCGTCGATCCAGTCGGTGGGGTCCTTCGCCGCCCAGACCCGGGCGGAGGTGTTGAGCGCGGCCACGTTGTCGGCGCGCATCCCGGGGGAGCCGAGCACCACCAGGTCGCCGACGCGCAGCCGGTGCGCGGCGAGCCCGCAGACCACCGAGCCGTAGCTGTGGCAGAACACGGCGGGCGCCGGAAAGCCGTCCGCCGCCAGCCCGTCCGTGAACCGGGCCAGCCGGTCCGCGCCGATCGCGGCCAGATCCCCGGTGGCCGCGTCCCACCCGACCCCGACCGGGGTGGTGTACCCGGCCCAGGCGATCACGGCGGTGTCCGGCCCCGTCGCGTCCCTGAGCGACCGGGCCATCCCGGCCGGAGCGCCGTACGGGTCGCTGTCCCGGTCGTACGTCCCCGCGTCGATGTCCGACCCGGGCACCACGACCGCCACGTGCCGGGCCGTCCGCAGATCTCCGAACACCTCGGCCACCAGACCGCGACCGCGCGGGTCGAACGCGAGGATCTGGCGCCCCTGTTCGGCGAGCGACCGGTACCGGGGACCGGTACTCGCCCGCAGGGCGAGGGAGTTGGCTCGGTAGCGCAGTTCCAGCGGTACGCCGTCGAGGTTGCCGACGACGGACGGGTGCCGCACCACCAGGGCTTGGCGCTGTGCGGGGTTCAACGCGGCGAAGAACGAAGCCACTTGGGCTGGCGTGGCGCTCGCCGGATCGGGCAGCGCGTGCCCCGCCGCCTCGTCGGCGCGCCAGGACGCGCTGCCCGGCGGCGGCCCGCTGACGGCCGTCTGCGCACTTCCCGACGCCCAGCCGGCGGTCCCCGCCGCCACGGTGGCCGCCAGCGCGACCGCCACCAGAGTCCTCGCGTACCGGCGCATCCGCTCCTCCTTCCGTTCCGTCGCCCCGGACGGTGCGACGGAGCAGAAGGTAGGAAGGGGACACCCCGGCGGGCGTCACACCGGAGAGCCGAGTGCGAGGTGCTACCGGGGTAGGGGGTGTACGGGGTCCGGTGTGGTGCCGGGGGCGGTCCGGCGCCGGGCGCGGGGCTGCTCAGCCCCGTTCGGCGCGGGCGGCGATGGTCCGGGCGCACTCCAGCGACTCCGTACGCGTGGTGTCCACCTCCAGGTCGTACACCACGCCCTCGTGGACCGACTCCGCCTGCGCCGCCGCCATGCCCCGGACGCGGTCGCCGCGCGCGATCTCCCGTCCCGAGGCGACCTCGCTCGCGCACCGGACCCCGACCCAGAGCACGTCCAGCCCCACCAGGGCCTTCTGCCAGTGCGCCTGCGACTCCGCGCCGCCGAGGAAGACGTCGTCCACGATCATCCGGGCGCCCGCGCGCGCCGTCGCGGCGACCCCCTCCATCCAGGCCGCCTCCAGCCGCCGGAACTCCCCGCCCACGTTCACTCCGCCGTCCGCGGTGAACTCGATCCCGCCTTCGGACGCCCGCATCGACGCGGGCATCGAGTCCACCAGGGTGTCGATGGCGGCCGAGAGCCACGGCTCCGCCAGCACCGCCTGCAGACACCGGACGATCCCGGACTTGCCGGAGCTGGAGCCGCCGTTCAACACGATCACCTGAGTCGCCATCAGGCCACGGTAGAGGGGATCGGCGCGTTGTCCGAAGCGTTTTCCGGCGGGGCCGGGGCCGGGGCCCGGCCGGGGCTCCGGCTCTGCGCCCAGCGGACGGCGGGCGGAGCGGCCATGCCCGTCAGGACGAACAGCGCCCCCACCACGTACCAGCCGGGGCGCCCCCAGCCGATGCACAGCGCGATGAGCAGGCCCGGCCCGAGGGCTTCGGCGACTCCGGCGCCCAGGCCGAACACGCCGAGGTACTGGCCGGTGGCGTGGGGCGGGGCGAGGGAGTAGGACACCTCGAAGCCGGCCGCCGCGTGCCACAGTTCACCGATCGTGTGGATCACCATCGCGGTCATCAGGAGCGTCGCCGCGGCCCACGCGGGTACGCCCGCGGCGAGGGAGATCAGCGAGCAGGACACCAGGAAGGCCGCCCCCGCCCGGCGGTAGGCGGATCCGCCCGCCGCCGGGGAGTCCACGCCGCGGCCCGCCCTCACCTGGAACACCACAACGATGACGGTGTTGACGAGCATGATGCCGGAGACGAGCAGGTGCGGCGCGGCCGTGGCGGCGACCAGCCAGAGCGGGATGGCCACCGTCAGCACCTTGAACTGGATCCCCATCACCCCGTCGAGAGCGGCGAGCAGGAGGTAGGGGCCGTCCCGAAGGGCCGTCCAGCGAGGTCCGCCGGTGGTGGCCACGGGCTTGACCGGAGGCAGACGGAGCAGGACCGCCGCCGAGGCGGCGAAGGCGACCGCGTTGCCGACGACCAGCAGCCGGTACGCCGGGACCGTACCCACGTGGACGACCCAGCCCGCGGCCAGGGCGCCGAGTGAGATGCCCACGTTGGTCACCGCGCGGAGGTACGCGCGGAAAGCCTGCGGCCGGTCGCCGCCGTAGTGCCGGATGAGCGGGCTGCGGGCGGCCTGGCCCGCCGCCTTTCCTCCGGCGACCACCCCCACCGCGAGGACGAACAACCAGAAACTGTCCGCCCACAGGAAGCCCGCCGTGGCCAGCGCCTGGACGGCGAGGGTCGTCGCGTAGACGCCGCGCGCACCGCGCCGGTCCGCGAGATGGCCCGCGGCGACGCCCACCGCCAGCGCGACGATCCCCGCGACGCCGAGGCCGAGGCCCACCCGGCCGGCCGGGAGGTGGACCGCCTGGGTGAAGTAGAGGACGCCCGCGGTCAGATAGAGGCCGCTGCCGAGGGTGTAGACGAAGTTGCAGGCGGCGAGTACGCGTTGGGGTGCTGTGTTCGGCAGCAGTGCGGGCATGAGCAGGCCCTCTTCGTCGATGGTGAGAGGCTGTCGATGGTAAGAGCTGCTCAAGCTTCGCGCTTCTTACCCTCTCAACGCAACGGAGTTCTCCTGGGGTTCGCCGCGCTGCCCGGGCGCCAACCGCCTCAACTGCCCGGTGTGACCAGTCCCGACTCGTACGCGAAGATCACGGCCTGGGCGCGGTCCCGCAGGTCCAGCTTGGCGAGGACCCGCCCGATGTGGGTCTTCACCGTCTGCTCGGCGAGTACCAGGCGTCCCGCGATCTCCTGGTTGGAGAGCCCGCGCGCGATCAGCTCCAAGACCTCGGTCTCCCGGGGCGTCAGCCCGTTCAGCCGGAGTGCCTGGCCGCTGCGGGCGGCGCCGGACGGGCGCTGGGCGGCGAAGTCCGCGATCAGCCGCCGGGTCACGGACGGTGCGAGCAGCGCGTCGCCCGCCGCCACCACCCGTACCGCCGCGATCAGATCGGCCGGGGGCGCGTCCTTCAGGAGGAACCCGGACGCCCCGGCGCGCAGCGCCTCGTACACGTAGTCGTCCACGTCGAACGTGGTGAGCATCAGCACCTTCGGGCGGTGCGCCACCCCGACCGGCGGGTCCAACAGGGCGCGGGCGGCGGCGAGTCCGTCCATCTCCGGCATCCGGACGTCCATCAGGACCACGTCGGGCCGCTGGTTGCGGCTGACCTCGATGCCCTGGCGGCCGTCCGGCGCCTCGCCCACCACGTCGATGTCGCTCTGCGCCGACAGCAGGGCCGCGAACCCGGCCCGCACCATGGCCTGGTCGTCGACGATGATCACGCGGATGGTCACGGGGAATCCTCCGGGGCGGTGGGCGGGTCGGCGGGTACGGCAGGGGACGCGGGCGGGGAGGGCGGTACGCCTCCGGGGGCGGCCGGCCCCAGCGGGAGCCGGGCCGCGACCCGGAACCCGCCGTCCGGCAGCGGACCGGTGTCCAGCGTGCCGCCGGTCAGCCGTACCCGCTCCCGCATCCCGACCAGACCGTGCCCGGTCCCGGACGTCTCCAGCGGGGAAACGGGTTCCGGCGGAGGCGAGTTGACCACCAGCACGGTCAGATGGCCGTCATCGGCCCGTACGGACACCCGGGTCGGGGCGCCCGGCGCGTGCCGCACCACGTTGGCCAGCGCCTCCTGAGCGATCCGGTACGCGGACAGGTCCACGGCCGGCGGCAGCTCGCCCGGATCCGCCGCGAGCGCCAACTCCACCGGCAGACCCGTGCGTACGGTCGCCTCCACCAGTTGCTGCAACCGGTCCAGGCCGGGCTGCGGGGCCCGCTCGCCCGATGTCCCGTCGCCGCGCAGCACCGTGAGCAGCCGCCGCATCTCGGCCAGTGACTCCCGGGCGCTCGCCGCGATCGAGGCGAACTCCTCCCGGGTCTCCTCCGAGAGCCCGGCCACCCGGTACGGGGCGGAGTCCGCCTGCACGGTGATCACGGACATGTGGTGCGCGACCACGTCGTGCAACTCCCGGGCGATCCGGGCGCGTTCCTCCAGCAGGGTGCGCCGGGCCCGCTCCTCGGCGCTGATGGTCTCCTGCTCGGCCAGCCGCCGCTGCGCGTCGCCCCGTTCCCGTACGGCCGCTCCGGCCATCAGCGCCACCGCGCCGAGGACGGAGAGCAGCAGCGCGCTCGCGTTCCCCCGGTCCGGCGCCAACGAGTAGAGCACCAGACCCGACGCGCTCGTCGCCAGCCACACCGCCACCAGGGTCCGGCGGGTCTCCCGCAGCCCCAGCGCGAGCAGCACGAAGAGCTGACCGACGATGACGGTCGGCGGCCACGGCCAGACGGTGTACGGGCCCGGGGGCTCGGCCAGCAGCGCCAGCGCCCCGGCGACCGAGGCGAGGAAGGTGACCCACCAGACCTGGAGGGGCCGGTGGGCGAGGAGCAGCAGGGGCAGCGTCTGGGCCACCGCGAGGGTGGCGGCCAGCGCGCCCGGCACACCCCGGTCGTTGGCCAGCACGTTGACGGTGACCGGCAGGAGCGCCGCGGTCAGGGCGAGCACGACCGCGTACGGGAGCATCCGCTGCCAGAGCCTTTGCGCGTCAGCCAGCAGCGGGGTGACCGGGTGCGAGGGCGCCGACAGCCGGTCGACGAGCGCGCGCAGCCGCTTCCGGGCCGCGCTCCACGCACCCCCGGCCGGCGGCTTCCCGCCGGGCGGACGGGGGGAATCGGGAGATCCCGGGAATCGGGGAGTTTCAGGGGTCTGGGACATGGCCGGGCCAGCGTAGGCAGCCGACCGCCCCGCGGGCGTCATACCGGGGTGCCGGAGTGCGGCGGGCCGTGTCGTACCGGGGTAGGGGGTGCCGGGCTCCGGGGCCGACCGCCCGGGTATCCCGGGCGATCACGCGCCGCCGCGGTCCGCGGCTCGCAGCAGGGCCAGCTGGCGGTGGACGGCCGCGGTCACCCTGATCCCGTCCTCGGTGGCGAGCAGATCGAGCAGCGCACCGCGCAGTACGGCCAGTGCCAGGGTGCGATCGGCGGCACCCTCTTCGGTGTCGCGTTCCGCCTGCGGCTGGCAGTCGGCGAGGACGGCGAGCCAGTCGTCCACGGTGCGCCGGGCGAACCCGGCCCAGGGTCCCTCCGGCTCGACGAGGGAGCGGGCGTACGCCTCGGCCCACAGGCGCAGCAGCGGCCGGTGCTCGGAGGCGGCGAGCCACGCCCACACCGCGTCCGCGGCGGCGACGAGACCGACGGGGTGCTCAGGCCTGCGGAGGTTGGCCAGGAGGGTCAGTTCGTCCACCCGCGCCCGGTCCAGCAAAGCCCGTACGAGCCCGTCCTTGTTGCCGAAGAGGAACATCAGCACGCGCGTGCTGGATCCGATGGCCTCGGCCAGGGGGCGCAGTGAGAGATCGGTCAGGCCGTGGTCGAGCGCGTACACGTAGGCGGCTTCGAGCAGCTGGGTTTCGCGAGCGGACGGGTTTGTGGCTCGGGGAGGCATGGGTCTACCTTAAAGAAACTGACACGATCGTGTCAGTAACGGAAAGTCGTCAGTCGTATCGGAGAGTGTGTCGTGCACGAGGGAGTCCGCGCACGGGAGTACGTGATGCGCCGCGCCGACCGGCCCGGTGATCTGGGCTGGATGGTGATGGCTCACGGCGAGCTGTACCACCGGCAGTTCGGCTGGAACGCGGAGTTCGAGGGCCTGGTGGCCAAGATCGTCGCCGAGTACGCGGCACGGGTAGGCCAGGACGACTCGGAGGCGGCCTGGATCGCCGAGGTCGACGGTGAACGCGCGGGCTGCGTGATGCTCGTCGCCGACGACCGGCCGGCAGCGGCCAAACTCCGCACCCTGCTCGTGACCCCGGCGGCCCGGGGTCTCGGCATGGGCACCCGTCTCGTGGCGGAAACCCTGAGATTCGCCCGCGCGGCCGGCTACCGGAGCGTGTCGCTGTGGACCACCGACAACCTCGCGTCCGCCCGCAGGATCTACCAGTCCTTCGGGTTCATCCTCGCCGAGGAGGCGCCCCACCACGGCTTCGGCCACGACCTCGTCGGCCAGACCTGGACCCTCGCCCTCGACGCCGTCCCGGAAGCCGAGCCGGCCCGCCGAGGGAGTGTCCGGGCTACAACTCCGCCAGCAGCTCCGCCTTCTTGGCGCTGAACTCCACGTCCGTCACCAGCCCCGCCTGATGCAGCTCGCCCAGGTGCCGGATGCGCTCCGCGATGTCCGCCGGATCGCTCCGCACCGCGCCGACCGGCACCAGCGAGGTCGGTACGGGCACGGACGGCCTGCGGCGCGCCGACTCCAGGACCGCCGCCGCGAACGGCAGCGACTCGTGCACCGGGCCGTACCCCAGGCCGAAGAGGACGGCCGCCGGGTCCTGGTCCGCCTGCGTGGGCCGCTCCGGGGCCGAGCCGCCGGGCACCTCGCCGATCCCGGCGCTGCCGGGGGAGGTGACGCACGGCTGCGCCGGGACGGCCGCCGCCGCGTCGGCCGGACGCGTCAGCAGTCGCAGGTACCCCTCGAAGGCCTCCGGGGAACGCCACTCCACCCCGGTCACCCGCTCCACCGGGAACGTCTGGTCGCCCGCCCGCCACTTGGCGCTGGACGCACCCGTCCACGACCAGCGGAAGGAGACCCGCTCCCCGTCGAAGCTGGCCCGCCCGTCGTACGCCTTGAACTGCATCGGGCCCTGGGGCGCCGCGACCAGGAAGCGGTCCGCCGGCTCCCCGGCCCCGGGACCGAGCAGCGCGCGCACCTCGTCCCGGTAGTACTCCGCGAGCGTCTCCCGGTCGGCGGGCAGGACCAGGCGGTACGGATCGCAGCCGTCCTTCAGCTGCCCGGCCGCCACCTCCATCAGCGGGTCGGCCCCCGGTCTCGGCGAGGCGTGCAGAACCACCGTGCCCCGCTTGCCCGGAGACAGACCGACCGCCGACAGCGCCGCATACGGAATGCGTCGCTCCCGCAGGCTCTGGAAGAGCTTCGGCGTACGGATGCCCCGTTCGAAGCGGATGAGCACGGAGTCGGTGTCGAACTCCCAGGTGGCATGAATTCCGGCCAGCACATCACCCATGTGCCTCATCGTATGCGGCCCTCGCTCGTACGTCGCCCCTTCGCGTCAGCCCCGATTCACCGAGCTTCCGCATGATCTACGCGCGTCAGACATCTGTTCCACCGGAAATACCACGGAGACACGCGCGATCCGCCGATGCGCAGCCGACCGTCGTATATGAGCCGACTCCGATCGCCGCGAAGTTGCGCAGACTCTCCGTACCCGGCTCGAAGTAGCCGCTGTGGCCCACCGCGTCGCCCGCCGAGACGATCCGCGCCCCGAACTCCGGGTCCACCGGATCGGCGCCGTGCCCCATCCCGCCGACCTCCAGGTTCGGCACGTCCGCGATCCAGTCGTCCGCGTCGCGCATCGCCCACACCCGGGCCCGCGTGCCCAGCGCCGCCGCGCTCGCGGACCGCATGCCGGGACTTCCGGCGACGGCGATGTCGGTGACCCGGGTCGGCAGGCGGTGCGCCGCGACCCCGCACACCACGGAGCCGTAACTGTGGCAGACCAGCGAGACGGTGGCCTTCCCCGGCAGGGCGGCCACCAGGGCGTTCAGCCGCAGCGCCCCCTGGGTCGCGAGCCCGCCGAGGACGGCGTCCATGCCGATCCCGGCCGGAGCGGTGTAGTCGGCCCAGGCGACGACCGCGGTGGGCACGTCCGGCCGGGCGTCCCGCTCGGCGGCGTACAGGGATTTCGCCATGCCGACCGGCGCGCTGTTCGGGCGGTTCTCCCGCTCCAGCGTGAGCAGCTGGGTGTCGACGCCCGGGACCACGACGGAGACCCGCCGGGCCCGGTCGAGGTCGCCGAAGACCTCGGCCGCCCGGCCCCGCCCCGAGGGGTCGAAGGAGAGGATCTGCCGGTCGCCGGAGAGCATCGCGCGGAACCGTTCCAGCCGCAGCCGCGCCTCGGTGCGCCCGTCGGGGGAGAGTCCCGGATCGTGTGTCCGGCGCTGCTCCACCGCCTCGGCGTCCCGCAGCGCGTGCCGGTTCGCGTGGTAACGCAGAGCGACCGGGACTCCGTTGAGGTTGCCGACCACCAAGGGGTTGCGATCGGCGAGCGCGAGCCGGTCCGCGGCGGACAGCGAGGCGAAGAACCGGGCGATCACCGAGACCGGCGCGTCCAGCGCCGGGACGGGCCGGCCTCTCGCCCGGGCGTGCGCCCAGGCGGCCAACGCCCGCTCGCGTGGCTCGTCGGAGGGCTGATGGCGTACGGCGGTCCACCCGGTGGTCGCCAGCATCACGAACACGACGGCTATGGCGAGCAGTGCGCGCCACGCGGTCAGAGTGGGGGAGGTGTCGAAGGAGGGATTCACTGCGGGACACCCTAGGAGACGGGTGCCGGGCAGCGGAGCCCGGGTGACGTACCTCACCCGGCGGAGGGGTTTGTAGACCGATTTTCTTACGTTCTGTAGTCACCGGGGGCGCGCAGCGTGGACCGGGCGCGGGGGGCGTGCGCCCGGGTGGTGAGCCCGGGGCGTGCGCGCGGGTGGTGAGCCGGATCAGGTGCGCGGGATGAGGTCCTGCCCGGCGGCGTTCCGGCGTTCCGGCGTTCCGGCGTTCCGGCCTTCCGGCGTCCCGGCTCCGGCGTCCCGGCTCCGGCGTCCCGGCTCCGGCCTTCCGGCCCTCCGGTGCGGAGATCCGCGTCGGAAGGCGTCCTCACGCTGCCGTCTGCCGGGGAGCGCCGGGCACGCCGCCGTCCCCCGGTCCGGGCGGGCGCCAGTCGGAGGCGAGCGTCGGACCGAGCAGGTCCAGGTGGCGTTCGGCCAAGGCGCGCAGCGAGGCCAGCGTGCCGTCGCCGGAGCGGCCCCACAGCTGTCCGGTGACCCGCATCGTCCCGGAGAACGCGGCGACCGCCATCCGGGGGCGCGGGTCGGCGTCCAGGTCCAGGCCCTCCCGTCCGGCGATCACCGAGGCGACCTCCTCCTCGGCGGCGATGCACCGGCGCATGTGCGTGGCCAGCAACGTCGGCTGCGACTCGATCATCCGGAAGGTACGGACGTGCAATTCCACCGTGGCCGACGACGGATCGGAGCGCTCCAGCGCGTCCCAGGCGCGGAACGTGGCCTGCCGCATCGCTTCGAGCGGCGGCTCCTGGGCCGGGCGCTGCCGCAACTCCGCGAGGAAACGCGCCTCCACCAGGTCCTGGGTGGCGAAGACGACGTCTTCCTTGCTCGCGAAGTACCGGAAGAACGTGCGCTGGGAGACGTCGACCGCCTCCACGATCCCGTCCACGGTGGTCCGTTCGTACCCCTGGGTGGTGAAGAGTTCGAGCGCGGCGTGGAGCAGCGCGTCCCGGGTGCGCTGCTTCTTGCGCTCGCGCAACCCGACCGCGCACTCCGGGCGCCGGAGCAACCCCGGCACCCTGGTGCGCTGTTCGCGCGCCGCCGCCGTGGGCTGCGCGTTCTCGCGTCCCGCCCCGACCCGTCGGCGCCTCGCCGGACCTTCTGTCACGTGCCGTCCCTCTCCCGTCGCTCCGTCCGAACCGGCTCCGTTGTGAGCCACCTGACAGTTACCGGTCGGTGAATTGGTTGGTCAACTGTCAGTCGCTGTCACTATTCTGCCGGGCATGACTAGTCAGACCTCCGTCGAGAAGGCGTCGCGGGAGCCCGCAGACATATCAGTTCCCGTGCCCACCAAGGGACTTCGGGGCCATCCCTGGCTGACGCTGTTCGCCGTGGCCATCGGCGTGATGATGGTCGCGCTCGACGGCACGATCGTCGCCATCGCCAACCCCGCCATCCAGAAGGACCTCAACGCCTCACTCGCGGACGTCCAGTGGATCACGAACGGCTACATGCTGGCGCTCGCGGTCTCGCTGATCACCGCGGGCAAGCTCGGTGACCGCTTCGGCCACCGTCAGACCTTCCTCATCGGCGTCGTCGGCTTCGCCGCCGCCTCCGGGGCCATCGGCCTCTCCTCCAGCGTCACCTTCGTGATCGTCTTCCGGGTCCTCCAGGGTCTGTTCGGCGCCCTGCTGATGCCCGCCGCGCTCGGCCTGCTGCGCGCCACCTTCCCCGCCGAGAAGCTCAACATGGCCATCGGCATCTGGGGCATGGTCATCGGCGCCTCCACCGCGGGCGGCCCGATCCTCGGCGGCGTGCTCGTCGAGCACGTCAGCTGGCAGTCCGTGTTCTTCATCAACGTCCCGGTCGGTGTGATCGCGCTGCTGCTCGGCCTCGTCATCCTCAAGGACCACCGAGCCGAGAACGCGCCGCGCTCCTTCGACATCGGCGGCATCGTCCTGCTCTCGCTGGCGATGTTCTGTCTCATCTGGGCGCTCATCAAGGGCGCCGAATGGGGCTGGGGCGACGTCAAGACGATCGGCTTCCTGGTCGCGGCGGTCGTCCTCTTCGTGGCCTTCGCGCTCGTCCAGACGCGCGTCCGCGAGCCGCTGATCCCGCTCGCGATGTTCAGGTCGATCCCGCTGTCGGCGGGCGCGATCCTGATGGTGCTGATGGCCTTCGCCTTCATGGGCGGCCTGTTCTTCGTCACGTTCTACCTCCAGAACGTGCACGGGATGAGCCCGGTCGACAGCGGCCTCCACCTGCTTCCGCTGACCGGCATGATGATCGTCGCCTCGCCGCTCGCCGGCGTCCTGATCACGAAGTTCGGTCCCCGCGTCCCGCTGGTCGGCGGCATGGTGTGCACCGCCGTCGCCTGCTTCGGCATGTCGCAGCTGACCATCGGTACGGGCACCGTGACCATGTCGATCTGGTTCGGACTGCTCGGCCTCGGGCTCGCCCCGGTCATGGTCGGCGCCACCGAGGTCATCGTCGGCAACGCCCCGATGGAGCTGTCCGGTGTCGCCGGTGGGCTCCAGCAGGCGGGCATGCAGGTCGGCGGCAGCCTCGGCACGGCCGTGCTCGGCGCCGTGATGGCGGCCCGGGTCGACTCCCTGCTGCCGGGCAACTGGGCGGACGCCGGTCTCCCGAAGGCCTCCGGCGAGCAGCTTTCGCAGGCCTCCTCGGCCATCGAGGTCGGCATGCCGCCCATCGCGCCGAACACCCCGGCGGAGATCGCGGCCAAGATCACCTCGGTCGCGCATGACACCTTCGTGTCAGGCATGAGCACCGCGTTCATGGTGGCCGGTACCGTCGCCGTGCTCGCGGCGGTGGTCGCCCTCTTCACCAAGCGCGGCGAGAACGCCGAGGCCGGAGCCGGAGTCGGCCACATCTGACCCCTCCCGCCCCCGGCGCGACCGCGCCCGCAGAGCCCCGCCGGTCCGCACCGGCGGGGCTCTCGCGCGAAGTGCCCGGCGCATCGGGGGCGGACACCACCTATCCGGGTGGTCCCGCTCAGAACCCCTTCCCCGGGCAGGTTGCGGCAGGTCAAGGTCAGGCCAAGAGAACCGCACGACCACGGGGTTGATCCACCATGCGCAAGACCGTCATCGCGGCCGTCCTGGCCGCCACCGCTCTCGTTCCCGCCGCCTCGGCCGTCGCTCCGGCCGCCACACCCACCGCGTCCGGGGGCACGTACACCACCGTGACGACCACCAGCGCCGCCGGGGCCGCCGCCGCGACCGAGGCCACCACGGGCACCGAAGCCCCCGGGGCCGCCGCGGCTGCGCCCGGCCGGGCCTCGGGGGTCCGGCTCGGTGAGTGCGCGGCCGGCCAGCTCTGTCTCTGGAAGAAGCCGGACTTCACCGGTGGCCGGACGAACCGGGACCTGTCCGCCGTCGACATCGAGAGCTGCGTCCCGCTGTCGGCCGGAAGCGACGCGCAGTCCTTCGCCAACCGCACCGGCCGCAACGTCACCCTGTACCAGTCGGCCGAGTGCGGTGAGACAGGGGAGTTCGAGACCTACCCGGGACCGGGCACCTGGGTCCCCCGCTCCCCCTACCAGGTAAGGGCGTTCAAGATCTGGGAGAACTGACCGCGCGGACCGGGGCGACCGGCCGACCGCGGGCCGGGCCGTCCGGCTGACCGGGCGGACCGGAGCGACCGGGGCGGCCGACCGGGCGGACCGGCCGGAGGGCGGGGCGTACGCTGCCGCCCTCCGGAGCCCCGGCGTGACGCACGGTCACCGGGGGAGAGGACTCCGCCCGAGGTCCCGGAGATCCACCCATGTGCCCGGTAGCTCTGCGAAGTTGTTCTGTCAGATGCGTTGACGAAATCTTCGGGGTACATCTAGCTTCATCGCGTCGTACTTCGTACGTCATATATGAGACGCGATACGCGAGATGCGAGAGCCCTTCATGACGTTTGCGCCCACCCCGATCCCGTCCAGAACGCAGTTCGTGCTGGAAGCGATCAAACACGCGATCCTGACGGCCCAGCTGCGGCCGGGACAGGCGCTTGTCGAGACCGAACTCGCCGCGCAGTTCGGGGTGTCGAAGACGCCGGTGCGCGAGGCCCTGAAGACGCTCGCCGGCACCGGGCTCGTCGTCATGAGCCAGTACAAGGGTGCCACCGTCCGGCTCGTGGACGCCGGGATGGCACGCGAGGTCTACGACGTACGGCTGCTCCTCGAACCGGAGGCGCTGCGCCGCACGATCGCCTGCCGGGCCTCCCTCGACGCGGCCCAAGACGCTCTGGAACGCGCCGACTCGGCGCCCGACAAGGCCGAACGGTCGCTGGCCAACCGGGACTTCCACCGCGCCCTCTACCTCTCCTGCGGCAACCCGCTGCTGGGCCGGATGCTCGACGAGGTCCGCGACCAGGCGGCGCTCGTCTCCACCGTGGCCTGGGCGGCCGATCCGTCCTGGGAGCGCGAGGCGGCCGAGCACCGGGAGATCCTGCGGCTCGCGCTGGCGGCCGACGCGGCCGGGGCCGCCGCCGCCCTCCACGACCACATCGCGTCCTTCGTCCGCCGCGCCTTCCCGGGCGACGAACCCGCCGAGGCGCACCCCGTCCCGAGCCCGCTGACCGCGGGCTGACCCCCTTCCCGCCTTACCCGCATGCCTGGACCGCGTGCCGGAAGTCTGGCCTGTCCTGCGGGCGGACGGCGCTCCTTCCGACACACGCGCCACAGCCACACCGCTACTGAAGTACCGAGAGAGTGGAGCCGACGATGAAGATCTCGAAGACGCACCGGGCGCGCGCGGCGGCGGCGATGTCCCTCACGGCGGTCCTCGCCCTGACCGTCACCGGCTGCGGTGACGACGGCAGCGGGTTCGCCGGGGGCGGAGGTGCCGAGGGCGACGGCAAGGGAAAGATCGTCTTCTGGGACAACAACGGCGGTGTGCGCACCGACATATGGAAGGCGATCATCGCCGACTTCGAGAAGGAGAACCCGGGCATCGAGGTCCAGTACGTCGGGGTGGCGGCCACCGAGATCCAGACCAAGTACGACAACGCCATCCAGGGCGGCGGACTGCCGGACGTCGGCGGGGTCGGCGCGGCGATGCTCGCCGGGCTCGCCGCCCAGGGCTCGCTGGAGCCCCTGGAGGACCGGAGCGCCGACTCCTCGCTGGACGGCCGGCTCAACCCGGGCATGGTCGAAGCGATGAAGGCGGCGGGCGGCTCCGAGAAGCACACCTACAACGTGCCGATCTCCGCCAACAACGGGGTGCTCTACTACCGCACCGACCTCTTCAAGAAGGCGGGCCTGGCCGCGCCGGTCACCTGGGACGACTTCTACAAGGCGGCCGGCAAACTGAGCGACCCCAAGAAGAATCGTTTCGGCTACACCATCCGCGGCGGCGCCGGCTCCATCGCCCAGGCCATGGACGCCATGTACGGGCAGTCCGGCATCACGTCCTTCTGGGACGCCAAGGGCGAGAAGACCACCCTCAACGACCCCCGGAACGTCGCCGCCCTGGAGAAGTACGCGGCCCTCTACAAGAAGGTCACGCCCTCCGCCGACCTCAACAACGACTTCATCAAGATGGTCGCCCAGTACGACTCCGGCACCATCGGCATGGTCAACCACAACCTCGGCTCGTACCAGGACCATGTGACGGCCCTCGGCACGGACAAGTTCCGGGGCATCCCGCAGCCGATCGGCGCGGGCGGCAAGCGGGTCCAGGTCTCCAACCCCGTCGACGGACTCGGCCTCTTCAAGAGCTCCGAGCACAAGGCCGCCGCGTGGAAGTTCATCGAGTACGCCGCCTCCCACGCGGCCAACTCGAAGTTCAACGAGCAGGCGGGCCTGATCCCGGCCAACACCGAGGCCGCCAAGGACCCCTGGGTCAACCGCTCCGAGCCCACCGCCCTCGCGGCCAAGGCCCTCACCGACGGCTCGACCGTCACCGTGCAGCTGCCGTACTACCTGCCGGACTGGAACGGCATCAGCAAGGCCGACAACGAGCCCGAACTGCAGAAGGTCCTGCTCGGCCGGACCTCCGCCAAGGCGTTCCTCGACAAGATGGCCGGTGAGCTGAACGACGCCCAGGCGGAGTGGAAGGAACAGCAGCCCACCGCCTGAGCGGCCCACCGCCCGAGCAGCCTGCCGCATCAGCGGTCCGCCGCCGGAGCGGCCCGCCGTCCGGTCCACTCACCACGGCAGAGACCCGCGGGCCTGACCCCGCGAACACCGCCGGCCGGCCCCGGGCATCCCCGGGACCGGCCGGCACAGGTGTGTCCGCAGCCGCCTCAGGCGTCGCCGCCCGCCGCGCCCGGGTCGGCCGCCGCCACGTCCAGCAGCTCGTACCGGTCGACCGCCGTCTTCAGCGCCGAACGGTCGATCCGCCCCTCCTTGGCCAGCTCCGTGAGGACCGCCAGCACGATCGACTGCGCGTCGATGTGGAAGAACCGGCGGGCCGCGCCGCGGGTGTCCGCGAAACCGAAACCGTCCGCGCCCAGCGACTGGTACGCGCCCGGCACCCAGCGGGAGATCTGGTCCGGAACCGATCGCATCCAGTCCGAAACCGCCACGAACGGTCCCTCGGACCCGGAGAGCTTCCGCGTCACGTACGGGACGCGCTGCTCCTCCTCCGGGTGGAGCAGGTTGTACCGCTCCGTCTCCACGGCCTCGCGGCGCAGCTCGTTCCAGCTGGTCGCCGACCAGACGTCGGCCCGGACGTTCCACTCCTCGGCGAGGACGCGCTGCGCCTCCAGCGCCCACGGGACCGCCACGCCGGACGCCAGGATCTGCGCCGGGATCTGCCCCCGCTCACCGCGCCGGAAGCGGTGGACACCCGCCAGGATGCCCTCCACGTCCACGTCGGCGGGCTCGGCCGGGTGCTGGATCGGCTCGTTGTAGACGGTGAGGTAGTAGAAGACGTCCTCACTGTTCTCGCCGTACATCCGGCGCAGCCCGTCCTTGACGATGTGCGCGATCTCGAACCCGTACGCCGGGTCGTAGGCCACGCACGCCGGGTTGGTCGAGGCGAGCAGCTGCGAGTGGCCGTCCGCGTGCTGCAACCCCTCGCCGGTCAGGGTCGTACGCCCGGCGGTCGCGCCCAGCACGAAACCGCGCGCGAGCTGGTCGGCCATCTGCCAGAACTGGTCGCCGGTGCGCTGGAACCCGAACATCGAATAGAAGACGTAGACCGGGATCAGCGGTTCGCCGTGCGTGGCGTAGGACGAGCCCGCCGCGATCAGCGAGGCCGTGCAGCCCGCCTCGGAGATGCCGTCGTGCAGCATCTGCCCGGTCGGCGACTCCTTGTAGGCGAGCAGGAGTTCACGGTCCACCGCTTCGTACTGCTGCCCCAGCGGGTTGTAGATCTTCGCGCTCGGGAAGAACGCGTCCATGCCGAAGGTGCGGTACTCGTCGGGCGCGATCAGCACGAAACGCTTGCCGATCTCCTTGTCCCGCATGAGGTCCTTCAGGATGCGGACGAACGCCATCGTGGTGGCGATCGACTGCTGACCCGAACCCTTCTTCGCAGCCGCGTAGGTCTTCTCCTCCGGCAGCGGCAGCGGCTTCGCGCGGACCACCCGGGTCGGCACGTAACCGCCCAGGGACTCCCGCCGGTCGTGCATGTACTGGATCTCCTCGGAGTCCCGGCCCGGGTGGTAGTAGGGCGGGTACCCCTCGTCCAGCTGCTTGTCCGTGATCGGGATGTGCAGCCGGTCGCGGAACCGCTTCAGGTCCTCGGTGGTGAGCTTCTTCATCTGGTGGGTCGCGTTGCGGCCCTCGAAGTTCGGCCCCAGCGTCCATCCCTTGACCGTCTGCGCCAGGATCACCGTCGGCTGGCCCCGGTGCGCCTTGGCCGCCGCGTACGCCGCGTAGACCTTCCGGTGGTCGTGCCCGCCGCGCCCGAGGTGCAGGATCTGCTCGTCGGACATGTCCTTGACCATGTCCCGCAGCCGCTGGTCGCCGCCGAAGAAGTGCTCGCGGATGTACGCGCCCGTCTCGGTGGCGTACGTCTGGAACTGGCCGTCCGGCGTGGTGTTCAGCTTGTTGACCAGGATGCCCGTGCGGTCCTGCGCGAGCAGCGGGTCCCAGGTCCGGTCCCAGACCAGCTTGATCACGTTCCAGCCGGCGCCCCGGAACTGCGACTCCAGCTCCTGGATGATCTTGCCGTTGCCGCGCACCGGGCCGTCGAGCCGCTGGAGGTTGCAGTTGACGACGAAGGTGAGGTTGTCCAGGCCCTCGCGGGCGGCGATGGAGAGCTGGCCGAGCGACTCCGGCTCGTCCATCTCGCCGTCGCCGAGATACGCCCAGACGTGCGACTTCGAGGTGTCGGCGATGCCGCGCGCCTCCAGGTAGCGGTTCATCCGCGCCTGGTAGATCGCGCCGAGCGGGCCGAGCCCCATCGACACCGTCGGGAACTCCCAGAAGTCCGGCATGAGCCGGGGGTGCGGGTAGCTGGAGAGCCCGTTCGGCGCCTTCGACTTCTCCTGGCGGAACGCGTCGAGCTGCGCCTCGCTCAGCCGGTCCAGCAGGAACGCGCGGGCGTAGATGCCCGGCGAGGCGTGCCCCTGGAAGAAGATCTGGTCGCCGCCGTCGCCCTCGTCCTTGCCCCGGAAGAAGTGGTTGAAGCCCACGTCGTAGAGCGAGGCGGAGGAGGCGAACGTGGCGATGTGACCACCGACACCGATCCCGGGGCGCTGGGCCCGCGAGACCATCACGGCCGCGTTCCAGCGGGTCGCGTTGAGGACCTTGCGCTCGATCTCCTCGTCGCCGGGGAAGAAGGGTTCGTCCTTCGTGGCGATCGTGTTGACGTAGTCGGTACTGCGCATCTCCGGGACGGCCACACGCTTCTCGCGCGCCCGTTCGATGAGGCGGAGCATCAGATAGCGGGCCCGCTCATGGCCGCGCTCGTCCACGGCCGCGTCGAGCGAGTCCAGCCATTCCTGGGTCTCCTCGGGATCGAAATCCGGGACCTGGCTGGGAAGGCCGCCAATGATGATCGGGTTGCGATCGGATCCGGAAGCCACACTGTTCCTTCGCTGTTCGGTGCTGCTACGGGGTCTGCTGCAGGTCTGCTGCGAGGCCGATCCGTCGGGGCGCGCAACCTCGCGGCGGCTCCGACGTCCGCGGAATCGCCACCTTCCATCGTGTACCGCCGGGACCCGTACGTCACCTCTACCGCACGGTAACCAGCGGGTTACCGGACACCCGTCCGGGGCAGTAGCCGTAAGGCGGAACAAGGGCGCCGGGCCAAATCGCAACCATACGCCCAAGCCGTCCAAGTGTTCCCAAACGCTGTACGGCGGCGAATGCCGGAGCGAAACGGCATAAGCTGAGGAAGGACGTATACGGACCGGTGCCTTCGGCACCCCGGCGCGGACCGGCCGGAAGTTGCGGCGACGTGGCAGGGAACGTCACCGTTTAGGCGGTCTGGGGCGCCGGGTACTTGCGCGATTCGCCGAGCCCGTGTGGACTACGGCCAGCGCCGCGCGTACGCGCGTGGCTGAAGCATTTTCCGAAACATGATCAGGAGGCAACCCGTGAGCGCGACCGCGGACCACGCGGAGGAGCGGACCAACCTGGCTGAACGGCTGGGGTTCGAACCCGGTCAGGTGGTCCAGGAGATCGGCTACGACGACGACGTCGAGCTGGAGCTCCGTGAGGGTATTGAGGCCACCATCGGTGGGGAACTCGTCGACGAGGACTACGACGACGTCGCAGACGTCGTCGTGCTGTGGTTCCGTGACGAGGACGGCGACCTTACGGACGCGCTGGTGGATGCCATCGGCCTGATCGAGGACGGCGGTACGGTCTGGCTGATGACGCCGAAGACCGGCCGTGACGGATACGTCGAACCCAGCGACATCAGCGATGCCGCTCAGACCGCCGGTCTCTCCCAGACCAAGAGCATCAGCGCGGGCAAGGACTGGACGGGCAGCCGTCTGGTCACGCCCAAGGCCGCCAAGGCCAAGCGCTGAGCTCCTCCCGCACCACCCCGTAGCACCGAGGGCCCCCGACGGCATCGCGCCGCCGGGGGCCTTCGCACGTCCCCCGCCGGGCGCTGCGTAGGCTGGGCGAAGGCCCCCGGCGGACCGGCCCGGGGGCGGCGACGCAAGCGAAGGGACACACCCCCATGGCGATCGAGGTCGGCTCCCAGGCCCCCGCGTTCGAGCTCAAGGACAACCACGGCCGGACGGTCACGCTGTCCGAGTTCCGCGGCGAGAAGAACGTCGTGCTGCTCTTCTACCCGTTCGCCTTCACCGGCGTCTGCACCGGCGAGCTCTGCGCGCTCCGCGACGAGCTGCCCCGCTTCGAGAACGCCGACACCCAGCTCCTCGCCGTCTCCAACGACTCCATCCACACCCTGCGGGTCTTCGCCGAGCAGGAGGGCCTGGAGTACCCGCTGCTCTCCGACTTCTGGCCGCACGGCGAGGTCTCGCGCGCGTACGGCGTCTTCGACGAGGACAAGGGCTGCGCGGTGCGCGGCACCTTCATCATCGACAAGGAGGGCGTGGTGCGCTGGAGCGTCGTCAACGGTCTGCCCGACGCGCGGGACCTCAAGGAGTACGTCACGGCGCTCGAAGCCCTCTGAGCCCCCTTCCGGGCGGCGGCGCGGGCGTCAGGGCGCCCCGCCGCCGGCCGGCCGTCGCCGGGACACCGCCGGATCACCGCCCGGCGGTCGTCCGGCCGGGCTTCCGCTCGCGGAGAACTCCCGCCCCACCCGCCCAAAAGCCTGCTTTGGCCGGGAACCGGTCACTAGGATCCATTCGTTGATCCGGTACACGCAAGACGGGGACGCTGGTGTCTGCCGGCCCCTACATACCTATGGGAGGACTCGTGGGAGTCAGCCTCAGCAAGGGCGGCAACGTCTCGCTGACCAAGGCCGCGCCCAACCTGACCGCTGTCATCGTCGGCCTGGGCTGGGACGCCCGGACGACCACCGGCGGCGACTTCGACCTCGACGCCAGCGCGCTGCTGGCGAACGCCGAGGGCAAGGTCGGAAGCGACGGCAATTTCGTCTTCTTCAACAACCTCAAGAGCCCCGACGGTTCCGTCGAGCACACCGGTGACAACCTCACCGGTGAGGGCGAGGGCGACGACGAGGTCATCAAGGTCAACCTCGCCGCCGTTCCGGCCGATGTCGACAAGATCGTCTTCCCGGTCTCGATCTACGAGGCCGAGACCCGCCAGCAGAGCTTCGGCCAGGTCCGCAACGCGTACATCCGCGTGGTCAACCAGGCCGACAACTCCGAGCTGGCCCGCTACGACCTCAGCGAGGACGCGTCCACCGAGACCGCCATGGTCTTCGGCGAGCTCTACCGCAACGCCGGCGAGTGGAAGTTCCGCGCCATCGGCCAGGGGTACGCCTCCGGCCTGCGGGGCATCGCGCAGGACTTCGGCGTCAACGTCTGACGTCAACGTCTGACGTCCACGTCCGACGCCGACGTCAGACCCGGGGTGGTGTCCGGCGGACACCACCCCGGGGGCCCGGACCAGCAGCAGAGCGCCCGGCGCCGCACCTCTCGTGCGGCGCCGGGCGTGCTTCGCCCACCGTACGGGCGGCACGGGCACGGCCCGCACCGGACGGTTCGTACCGCGCGAACCGGACAGAATCCGCACAGGCATCACCGATCGGGGAGGACACATCATGGGCGTCACACTCGCCAAGGGAGGCAATGTCTCCCTCTCCAAGGCCGCACCCAACCTCACCCAGGTGCTCGTCGGCCTCGGCTGGGACGCGCGGTCCACCACCGGCGCCGACTTCGACCTGGACGCCAGCGCGCTGCTGTGCCAGTCCGGCCGGGTGCTCGGGGACGACTGGTTCGTCTTCTACAACAACCTCACCAGCCCCGACGGCTCGGTCGAACACACCGGGGACAACCTCACCGGCGCGGGTGACGGTGACGACGAGTCGGTCATCGTCCACCTCGACCAGGTGCCCGCACACTGCGACAAGATCGTCTTTCCCGTCTCGATTCACGAGGCGGACAACCGTGGGCAGGCTTTCGGCCAGGTCAGCAATGCCTTCATCCGGGTCGTGAACCAGGCCGACGGCCAGGAGCTCGCCCGTTACGACCTCAGCGAGGACGCCTCGTCCGAGACGGCGATGATCTTCGGTGAGCTCTACCGCTACAACGGCGAATGGAAGTTCCGAGCGGTGGGACAGGGGTACGCGTCAGGTCTGCGGGGCATCGCTCTAGACTTCGGGGTCAACGTTTCGTAAAGCCGCGCTCGGCGCGGGGGAGCCCCGTACTACGGGGGAGACCCGTTACTTACACGATGGGGTAGCCAGTGCTTCTGAAAACCTTCGGCTGGTCGTTCGCGATTACCGCGCTCGGCCTGGTCGCAGCGGTGTTCTACGGGGGGTGGCAGGCTCTCGGCGTCGTCGCGATCCTGACGGTCCTGGAGATTTCGCTGTCCTTCGACAACGCGGTGATCAACGCCGGAATCCTGAAGAAGATGAACGCCTTCTGGCAGAAGATCTTCCTCACGATCGGCGTGCTCATCGCGGTCTTCGGTATGCGGCTGGTCTTCCCCGTCGTGATCGTGGCGATCAGCGCCAAGCTCGGTCCCATCGAGGCCATCGACCTCTCGTTCAACGACCCGGACCGCTACCAGCAGCTGGTCACCGACGCGCACCCGTCGATCGCGGCGTTCGGCGGCATGTTCCTGCTCATGATCTTCCTCGACTTCATCTTCGAGGACCGGGACATCCAGTGGCTCCGGTGGATCGAGCGCCCGCTCGCCAAGCTCGGCAAGGTCGACATGCTGTCGGTCTGCGTCGCACTGATCGTCCTGCTCGTCTCCGCCCTGACCTTCGCGACCCACGCCCACCAGCACGGCGGTGCGCACGCGGACAAGACGTCCACGGTGCTGCTCGCCGGCGTGGCCGGTCTGATCACGTACCTCGTCGTCGGCGGGCTCTCGGGCTTCTTCGAGAACAAGCTCGAAGAGGAGGAGGAGCGCGAGCACGAGGCCGAGGAAGAGGCCAAGAAGAGCGGCAAGGCCGTCGCGCCGGTCGTGCTGGCCGGCAAGGCCGCCTTCTTCATGTTCCTCTACCTCGAGGTCCTGGACGCGTCCTTCTCGTTCGACGGTGTGATCGGCGCCTTCGCCATCACCAACGAGATCGTGCTGATGGCCCTCGGCCTCGGCATCGGCGCCATGTACGTCCGTTCGCTCACGGTCTACCTGGTCCGCCAGGGCACCCTGGACGACTACGTCTACCTGGAGCACGGCGCCCACTACGCCATCGGCGCCCTCTCCGTCATCCTCCTCGTGACCATCCAGTACGAGATCAACGAGATCATCACCGGCCTGGTCGGCGTGGTGCTGATCGCCTGGTCGTTCTGGTCCTCGGTCCGGCGGAACAAGGCGCTCGCCGCGGCGGGCGACGGTGGCACGCTGGTCGACGCGGGCGACGGCGGAGTCCGCTGAAGTTCTGGCCAGAAGTCTCCGCTGCCGGGTGTGTGACCCGGTGAGCAAAGAGGGAACGCTCTCTGCGGGGCGGTCCGCGCGGTACGGCTCCGGAAAGACCCGGGCCGGTCCGCCGGCCGCCCCGCACTGGCGTGCGGGACGCGCGAGAGCGGACCGGAACCCCGGTCCCGCGAGGGCGCGCAGACAGATGGGTGGGGTGGGGGGATGGGCTTCTTCGACGGCCTGTGGCCGGCACGTACGGCACAGTTCGAGTCGGGCAACGCGGCGTCGAACTCGATTCAGCTCTCACGGCGGAACGCCACGGTCTCGCTGACCAAACAGGGAGCGCTCACCGGGAACCTCCGGGTCAATCTCTCCTGGCGGATGCGGAGCTCCGACATCGAGGGCCGCTCCGGGCAGGGCAGCCTGTTCCGGAACCCGCTGAAACTCTTCCAGCCCGAGGTCGTGCAGGCCCACACCCAGGGCATGGTCAACGTCGACCTCGACCTCGGATGCATGTACGAGCTCACGGACGGCACCAAGGGCGTGGTGCAGCCCCTCGGCAACCTCATCGGGGACCTGAACGAACCGCCGTACATCCGGCTCAGCGGCGACGACCGCTTCGGTGCCCCCTCGGGGGAGACGGTCTACGTCAACATGGACCACCGCGACAAGATCAAACGACTGCTCTTCTTCGTCTACATCTACGACCAGACGCCGGCGTTCGACCGCACGCACGCCATGGTGACGCTCTACCCGGGCAACGGCCCGCGGATCGAGATCGAGCTGGACGAGCGCGCGCCCGAGGCCCGCTCCTGCGCCGTGTTCACCGTGGAGAACGTCAAGGAGGAGCTGATCGTGCGCCGAGAGGTCAAGTTCGTCTACGGGTTCCAGTCCGAGCTCGACCGGCTCTACGGCTTCGGCATGCAGTGGGGCCGCGGCTACAAGTCGCGTGCCTGAGCGCTCAGGACCGGACGAACTGCGGACCCTGCGGAGGCAGGACGAAATGCGGGTCCGGTGCGGGCGCGGCGGACGCGGCGGGCTGCGGATACCCGTACGCGGGCGCGCTGGTCTCGGGCTGCGGGTAGCCGTAGGCCGGCGGGGCGGTGGCGGGCTGCGGGTAGCCGTACGCGGGAGCGGCGGTGGCGGGCTGGGGGTAGCCGTAGGCCGGTGCGGTGGTGGCGGGCTGCGGGTAGCCGTACCCGCCCCCCGGCACCGGCGGCGCGGTGGGCGGCTGCGGGTAGCCGTACCCGGACTGCGGCTGGGGGACGGTGAGGTCCGAGGCGTGAGCCGGTTCGGGGCGTTCGGGTGCGGGCGCCCGGACGCCCTCCCACTCCGCGTCGGCCCCGGGCCCGGACTGCTCGGGCAGCCCCTCGGGCAGCCCTTCCGCGGACGGCTGGAGCGCCTGCTCGGGCTGCTCCCCGTCGTCCACCGAGATGCCGAAGGCCGTCGCGAGCCCGATCAGCCCGGTCGGATAGCCCTGCCCGACCGCCCGGAACTTCCACCCGTCGCCGCGCCGGTAGAGCTCGCCGCAGATGATGGCGGTCTCCTCGCCGGTCTCCGGCCGGATCTCGAACACGGCCATCGGGCCGCCGTCCGGGTCCGCCGCGTCGAACAGCGATATCCGCAGGTCGTGGACGCTCCCGAAGCTCGCCCCGTCCGAGGAGGCGGCGATCACCACCTGGTCCACCGAGGAGTCCAGCGCCCCCAGATCCGCCTCGACGGTGTCCGTCAGCCCGTCCCCGACGCTGCGCTTCGGCAGTCGGCGCACATGGCCGGAGGGATGCCGGGGCTGGTTGTAGAAGACGAAGTCCTCGTCGGAACGCACCTGGCCCGTGGAACCGAGCAGCAGGGCGGAGGCGTCCACGTCCGGGACGCCCGTCCCAGGAGTCCAGCGCAGCACGGCCCTTACGGCCGTGGCATCGAGGGGGACGTTCGAACCCTTCAGCATCCCTTGCGTCATGCCCGTCATCCTGCCTGCTGGCGGCTCACGCGGACAACGCGGGGGCCGTGAACCGGTATCCGGCGGTAGAGCTGAGCTGCAGCACCTTACCGTGCCGGGGCCCTCCGACACGGGCGAGTTACCCGAAGTTCACATATGCGGGGAACTGCGGACACCCGTCCATACGTACTATTACCGGCCATGCGTTGTTCGATCGATCAGGCGGTACGGGGGAAAATCATGCGTCATTTCGGGCACATCTCGCCTGCTGCCCGGCAGGGACTGTTCTTCCAGGAACCATGCGAATTCGACGCGAACGCTCCGGCCCGCGTGCTCGCGGCTGCACTGGGCGCCACGCTCTACGCCCCGGCCACCCGCCCCCGGCTCGCGGACGACGTCGTCAAACAGGCCGCGCGCGGCGTCGTCTCCATGGTTCTCTGCCTGGAGGACTCGATCGCCGACGCCGAGGTGGAAGGCGCCGAGAAGAACCTGGTCAAGCAGTTCGCGGACCTCGCCGAACGGGAAGCGGAGATTCCGCTCCTCTTCATCCGGGTGCGTGAGCCCGAGCAGATCACCGACCTGGTCGACCGCCTCGGCCCCACGGTCCGGCTGCTCTCCGGCTTCGTCCTGCCGAAATTCACCGAACAGCGCGGAGAGCTTTTCCTGGCGGCCCTGAACCGGGCGGAATCCGCCTGCGGACATCGGCTGTTCGCCATGCCGGTGCTCGAATCGCCGGAACTCCTCCATCTGGAAACCCGTACCGAAACGCTCCAGGGAATCGCGCGTGTCGTCGCGACCCACCGCGAGCACATTCTCGCGCTGCGGCTCGGCGTCACCGACTTCTGCTCCGCCTACGGGCTGCGGAGATCCTCCGACATGACCGCCTACGACGTGCAGATCGTCAGCGCCGTCATCGCCGACGTCGTCAACGTCCTCGGCCGCGCCGACGGCACCGGATTCACGATCACCGGCCCCGTCTGGGAGTACTTCCGCAACCAGGAACGCATGTTCAAGCCGCAGCTGCGCCGCAGCCCCTTCCAGGAGGGCCGGGCGGAGAAACTGCGCACCGCGCTCATCGAGCACGACCTGGACGGACTGCTCCGTGAGATCGAACTCGACCGGGCCAACGGCCTCCTCGGCAAGACCTGCATCCACCCCTCGCACGTGGACCCCGTGCACGCGCTGTCCGTCGTCAGCCACGAGGAATTCAGCGACGCCCAGGACATCCTGCGCCCCGAGCGCGGCGGTGGCGGAGTGCTGCGCTCCGCGTATACGAACAAGATGAACGAAGTGAAACCGCACCGGGCGTGGGCCGAACGGACCCTCCTGCGCGCCGAGGTCTTCGGCGTCGCGCGCGAGGACATCGGCTTCGTGGACCTGCTGGCCGCGGCCGGAGCGAAATGAGCGCGTACCGATGAGCGGGCGCGCGACGGAGAAAGAGACGGTGGACGTGGTGTGGTCCGGCAGCTGGGTGGCCGAGCGGCTGGGAGTCGATCTCGCCGGTGACCAGGAGATCAGGGACATGCTGGGGCTCGCCCTGCGGCGCAACCCCCGGCGGGCCCACCTGCTGGTCTCCCACGTCCTCGGCAAGCACGTGCCCCAGCTCCCCTCCGTCGTCCACGGCGCCGGAGTCGACCTCGGCCGCCGGGTACGCGACCTGCTCGGGCCCGAGGCCGACCGCGCGGTCGTCCTCGGATACGCCGAGACCGCCACCGGACTCGGCCACTCCGTCGCCGACGGCATCGGCTCGGCGCCCTACCTCCACTCCACCCGCCGCCCGGTCCCCGGCGTGGTCCGCGCCGGCGGCTTCGAGGAATCCCACTCGCACGCCACCTCCCACCTGCTGCTCCCCGAGGACCCGGCGCTGCTCGCCCGCCCCGGGACACTGGTTCTCGTGGACGACGAGTTCTCCACCGGCAACACCGTCCTCAACACCATCCGCGCGCTGCACGACCTCTACCCCCGTGAGCGGTACGTCATCGTGGCCCTGGCCGACATGCGGTCGGCCGAGGACCGGGGCCGCCTCACCCGGTTCGCCGCCGAGATCGGCGCCCGCGTCGACCTGATCGCCCGCGGCACCGGCACGGTCGTCCTGCCCGAAGGGGTACTGGAACGGGGCGCGGCCCTCGTCGTCGAGCAGGAGGCGGCTCAGGCGGCGAAGGCCGAGGAGACGGAGGAGGCGGAGGAGGCGGAGGCGGCAGCAGGGGCCGCTGGGGCCGACGAGGCCGACGGGGCCGCCGTCCGGGCCGTCCGGGTCGACCTCGGCTGGCCCGAGGGGCTGCCGGACGGCGGCCGGCACGGCTTCACCCCCGCCCACCGCGCCACCCTGGAACACGCCCTCCCCGGCATGGCCGCCCGGCTCGCGGCGGCCCTCCACGACCTGCCCGGTACGGGTACGCCGCCGGAGAACACCCCCGGCCCCCGCCCCGCTCGCCGCGTCCTCGTGCTCGGCTTCGAAGAACTCATGTACGCCCCGCTGCGCCTCGGCACCGCCCTGGAACGGCTCACCGACGAACGCCTGTCCGGCACCGAGATCCGCTACTCCACCACCACCCGCTCACCCGTCCTCGCCGTCGACGACCCCGGCTACGCGATACGCAGCCGGCTGGTCTTCCCGGCCCACGACACCCCGGCGGACGGCCCCGGCGACCGCTACACGTACAACGTCGCCGGAGCCGGCTTCGACGCCGTCGTCGTGGTGGTCGACTCGCACGCCGACACCCCCGAACTCCATGCCCCCGAAGGTCTGCTGGCCCGCCTCGCCGCCCACACCGGCCGGGTCCTCCTCGCGGTCATTCCCTCGTACACCCCCGAACGGCAGGAATTCACGATGCTGCCCGAGCCCCTCAGAGGCCCCGCATTCTCCTCGTACGCAGCCGAGGACGTCGGCTGGCTGCTCCAGGACCTCTCGGACACCGAGCTGGAGGCCCCCACGGAGGAACGCGAGGAGGCGATACAGAGCGGTGGCGCGCACTACGCCGAATCGCTCCCCGTGGAGTACCAGCCCAGCCCCGCCTACCAGGCACTCTTCCAGTCCGCCCTGGAGACCTCTGCCGCCCGCATCGCCCGCGCCGTCGGCACCGTCACCGAGACGGTCCTCGAAGAACGCGGCCCCCGGCCCGTGCTGGTCTCGCTCGCCCGCGCCGGAACGCCCGTCGGCGTCCTGATGCGCCGCTGGGCCCAGCACCGCCACGGACTCGACCTGCCGCACTACGCGGTCTCCATCGTGCGCGGCCGGGGCATCGACGCCAACGCCCTGCGCTGGCTGGCCGCCCACCACGACCCCGCCGACGTCGTGTTCGTCGACGGCTGGACCGGCAAGGGCGCCATCACCCGCGAACTGACCGCCGCGCTGGCGGAGTTCGAAGGGTTCAACCCCGAGATCGCGGTCCTCGCCGACCCCGGCGGCTGCGTCCGCACCTACGGCACCCGCGAGGACTTCCTCATCCCCTCCGCCTGCCTCAACTCCACCGTGTCCGGGCTGATCTCCCGTACCGTGCTCCGCGCCGACCTGGTCGGCCCGGACGACTTCCACGGCGCCAAGTTCTACCGGGAACTGGCCGGTTCGGACGTCTCGCTCGGCTTCCTGGAGACCGTCGCCGCCCGCTTCGACGAGGTCGCCGATGAGGTGGACGAGGAGGCCAAGGCCCTGCTCGCCGCCGACCGCGCCCCCACCTGGGAGGGCTGGGCCGCCGTCGAGCGCATCAGCGAGGAGTACGGCATCCACGACGTCAACCTCGTCAAGCCCGGCGTCGGCGAGACCACCCGCGTCCTGCTCCGCCGCGTCCCCTGGAAGATCCTCGCCGACCGCGGTGCCGGCGCCGACCTCGACCACGTACGGCTCCTCGCGGAGCAGCGCGGGGTGCCCGTCGAGGAGGTCGACGGACTCCCGTACAGCTGTGTCGGACTGATCCACCCGAAGTACACCCGGGGCGCGACCGGTGCCGACGGCAAGGCGGTGACGGAACAGTGACCGCACCGGGGACGAACCCCGTGGCGCTGGTCGCCAGCGACCTCGACCGCACTCTCATCTACTCCACCAACGCCCTCCAGCTCGCCATGCCGGACGCCGACGCACCCCGGCTGCTCTGCGTGGAGACGTACGACAGCAAGCCGCTCTCCTACGTCACCGAGACGGCCGCCGCCCTGCTGGAGGAGCTGGGCCGCACCACGGTCTTCGTGCCGACCACGACCCGCACCCGCGAGCAGTACCACCGCATCAGCCTCCCCGGCCCGGCACCGGCCTACGCCGTCGTCGCCAACGGCGGGCACATCCTCGTGGACGGCGAGTCCGACCCCGGCTGGCACGCGGGAGTCCTGGACCGCATCGCCGCCGAGTGCGCCCCGCTCGCCGAGGTCCGTGCCCATCTGGCCGAGGTCTCCGACCCGGCCTGGCTGCTGAAGGACCGGGTCGCCGAGGACCTCTTCGCCTACCTCGTCGTCGAACGCTCCCGGCTCCCCGACGGCTGGGTGAAGGAGCTCGTCGACTGGGCCGACCCGCGCGGCTGGACCGTCTCCCTCCAGGGCCGCAAGATCTACGCCGTACCCCGGCCGCTCACCAAGAGCGCGGCCGTCCGCGAGGTCGCCCGCCGCGCCGGGGCCGGACTCACCCTCTCCGCGGGCGACTCCCTCCTCGACGCCGACCTGCTGCTCAGCACCGACCGCGCCTGGCGCCCCGGCCACGGCGAACTCGCCGACACCGGCTGGCACACCGGCGGCGTCGTCGCCCTCCAGGAGCAGGGCGTCCTCGCCGGGGAGGAGATCCTGCGCAGGTTCCTGGCGGCGACGCGCGGCTGACGAGAAGGGTCTTGGGCAATCAGGAGCCCATTGGGCAGGCTGGGCCCGACCGGCACGACGCCGCACCCACCCCCAGGAGGCGCGCACGATGACCAAGGGCAACGAAACCCGCATGACGGACGAGCTGTACGCGTACGTGCTCGCGCACAACCCGCCGCTCGACCCCGTCCAGCAGGAGCTCGTCGCGACCACGTACGCCGAACTCCCGGACCGCGCGGGCATGCAGTCGGCCCGCGAACAGGGCCCGCTGCTCGCCTTCCTGGTCCGGCTGACCGACGCCCGGCTCGTGGTGGAGGTCGGCACCTTCACCGGGTTCGGGGCCCTGTCGATGGCGCGGGCACTGGCGCCGGACGGGCGGCTGATCGCCTGCGACGTCTCGGAGGAGTGGACGGCGTACGGCCGGGCCGCCTGGGAGAAGGCGGGGGTCGCGGACCGCATCGACCTGCGCATCGCGCCCGCGCTCAACACCCTGCGCGCCCTGCCGCGGGAGCCGCACATCGACTTCGCCTACCTCGACGCGGACAAGGGCGGCTACCTCGGGTACTGGGAGGAGCTGGTGCCCCGGATGCGGCCCGGCGGCATGATCGCCACCGACAACACCCTCTTCCACGGCGGGGTCGTGGACCCGCACGCCACCGGGGCAGCGGCGGCCATCAGGGAGTTCAACGACCACGTCCTCGCCGACGACCGGATGGACAGCGTGCTGCTCACCGTCGCGGACGGCCTCACGCTGTCGCGCAAGCGGTGAACGGGTGCGGGACCGCAGCGGCCTTGTCGGCCGCCCCGGTCCCGCAGGGCCCATTCGGCCTCAGCCGCAGCAGCCCCCGCCGCAGCAGCCGCCCCCGCCGCCGCCCGCCGGTGCGGGCGCGGATCCGGAGGAGGAGCCGCCCACGGCGACGGCGGAGAGCAGCTTGACGGTGTCGTCGTGGCCGACGGGGCACGTGGCGGGATCGGAGGACTCGGCCATCGGACGGCTGAGCTCGAAGGTGTCTCCGCAGGTGCGGCAGCGGTACTCGTAACGAGGCATGGACCAAGAGTAGGGGCCGCCGGTCCGGCACGGGGCCGGAC
>NZ_JBHWYX010000012.1:166534-173015 GCF_042728795.1 Streptomyces sp. NPDC060184 | reverse complement strand
GGGCCGCCCCCCCGGGGGCGGGCCGGGGGGCGGGGGGGGGAGCCGCCCGCGCGGCGGCTCCCCGCACCGGCTCGTGAGGGCGGATCCCGGCGCCGGTGAGAGGCGGACGGTGCGAAGGGCGCGCCGTCCCGGCCGGTGCCGAGTCGACGGCCCACGTCGCGACGGACGGCGCCGGCGCGGCCCGGGGCGGCGGATCGCGGGGTGGTGCCGACTGGGGTGCTCCGGGTGGCCGGCGACGGCACCCTCTCGACGTTTCCGCTGTTCATGGGCGTGTTCCCCTGTGCCGTGGCCGGTACCGGACGCGGTCCCGTCCGGCTTCCACGGGACCTTTCCGCGTCAGGTCCCGCCTTCCTGCGGTCCGGCGGATCGGGCCTGCGGTCGGCCGGCGGGCCGCGGTCGGCAGGGCGTGGACAGCGGGTCGGGGACGGCGGCACGCGGACGGCTGGGTGTCCGTCCCCCGTCCCCGTCGCCTCGCGTCACCTCCCCGGGGCACCGCGTTTCCCGCGCCCGCGCACCGTCCCCGCCGGTGCCCCCGGACGGTGCGGGGCCGCTGTTTTCGTACAGGCATAAACCATTCCTCCGGGAGTCGGAAGCAGGCGATCGGTTATCCCGGAATTGGTGATTCCAGAATGGCGCCGGCCGCGCGCGCTCTCGGGCAAACGTGAGCTGTCACACAAAGGAAAGGCGCGGCCTCCATTTGTGGAGAGCGGACGTTCTCACCGCCGGATTCACGGAAACCAGCCACTCGGTGGCCGGAAAAAATCGTTGGGTTAGCGTCGATCCCCTGGATACCTAAACTTAACGCGATGCCTCTTGGCGGTGGCGCGGTGCAGTCATATTGTTCTTGTGCCGCCACCGGGGGGATCACCCCCTTGGTCGGCCGGTATTCGTAACGGCGGGGCGGAGCCTTGTCCGCTTGGCCGTTCTGTGCCATTTCATGGTTTTCCCCGGCGCCGCTGACGCGGTCACGCGTACGTGGTGCCGGGCCGTCAGCTCGGGAACCAGCCCCGTCACCGGAAGGAATCATCATGCCCGCAGTGAGCCCGCTTGAGGCGCAGCAGTGGCTGATCGAGAAGATCGCGCACCGCCTCGGCACCGAGCCCGCCGGGGTCTCACCCGAGATGTACTTCGACGAGATGGACCTCGACTCCACCGAGGCGCTGATCCTCGCGGGTGAGATAGAGAGCTGGCTGGGCTTCGAGCTGAGCACCACCACCCTCTGGTACCACCCGACCGTCAAGGACCTGGCCGCTCACCTCGCCGAGGAGAGTGACAAGCATGCGGCGCCCGCGCAAGCCTGAACTACCCCTCGTCCACCGCCTGAAGGCGGCGGCAGAGGAGCGGCACACGGTGTACCTGGTGCACCCGGGGGCGCTGGACGCCTCCGTGCACGGCAACCTCGCCGACGCCCTCCCCGACGGGATCGGGCTGACCGTTCTGGACCTGGGGGGCGTCGCCGAGTACTGGCAGGCGGCCCTGACCGGGGGACACGCCGACACCACCCTCGACGCGCTCGCCGCCCGCCTGATGACGGCGGTGGGCGTCGGAAGCGGTGACGGCCCCTACCTGCTGGCCGGATGGTCCTTCGGCGGGGTGGTCGCGCACGCCATGACCGCCCTGGCGGCCCCGCGGCGCCGGCCCTCCCGGCTGGTCCTGCTGGACAGCATCGCCCCCGTCGACGCGTACAAGCACGACGACGACGCGCTGGAACCGTCCCTGCTGCTCAACTGGTTCGCCATGTACCTCGGGGCGAAACGCGGCCGGCCGGTGCCGGTCGGGGAGGAGCAGCTGGCGGGCCTGGGGACGGAGGACGGGCTGAAGGTGCTGCTGGAGGCGGCGATCGCCGCCGAGGTACTGCTCCCGTCCACCCCGCTGCCGGGCCTGCGCAAGCTCTACGACACCTACGTCGACGGCCTGCTCCGCAACAACCGCCTGACGCTCCCTCACCGTCCGACACCGTCGCCGGTACCGGTGGTGCTCGTACGGGCCGACCGGGGACTCGTCCCCGGAGACCGCGGGATGGGCTGGGAGTCTCTCGCACCGTACGGACTCGACGTCCGGGAGTGCCCCGGTGACCACTACACGATGCTGCTGCGCTCCGACGCCGCGACCACCGTGGCGTCCCTGCTGACCCAACCCTGAACACGGAACCTCACCGGACCGGTGCGGCCCGGTCGACCTGACCCGGACCGCACCAGCCTCTCCGGACCACCCGCGACCGCCCGCTGACCAGGGCGGCAGGGCCCAAGGCCCGCGGATCCCACGCGACATGGCGGCAGCCCCGTCCGTCGCGCGCCCCGCCATATCTCTGCCCGCGCCACCTCGCACGACCCGCTTTCCCCGCCCGCACACCTGCGGTCCCCGACACCGGGGCCGCCCGTCCCTCGGGCGTACCTCCAGCACCTCCATGCCCTTCCTCCTCCCGCCGAGGCTGGGCCATGTCTTCCTGCATGTCTTCCTGCCCCGACTCCTGGAAGAGCCTCGCTGTGAACGTTCAGGATCCCGACCTCGACCGCCGCCTCGCCCGCGACCCCATCGCGATCGTCGGCCTGTCCGCCCTCTACCCCCAGTCCCGTGACCTCCGGGAGTTCTGGGGCAACGTCGCCGCGGCGGCCGACTGCCTCACCGACGTGCCCGACACCCACTGGGACGTCGACGAGTTCTACGACCCGGACCCCACGGTGCCGGACAAGACGTACGCCAAGCGCGGCGGGTTCATCCCCGACACCCCCTTCAACCCGCTGGAGTTCGGGCTGCCGCCGAACACCCTGGAGGTCACCGACGTCCTGCAGCTGCTGAGCCTGGTCGTCGCCCGGGACCTGCTGAAGGACGCCGGAGCCGAAAAGCCCTGGTACGACGCTTCGCGCACCGGCGTCGTCCTCGGCATCACCGGCGCCAACCAGCTCACCCAGCCCCTCACCGCGCGCCTCCAGAGCCCCGTCCTGAAGGAGGTCGTGCGCAGCTGCGGCCTCACCGAGCGCGACGCCGAGGAGATCGCCGCCAAGTTCCGCAAGGCGTACGCCCCGTGGGAGGAGAACTCCTTCCCCGGCATGCTCGGCAACGTCGTCGCCGGCCGTATCGCCAACCGGATGGACCTCGGCGGCATCAACATGACCGTCGACGCGGCATGCGCCAGCTCGCTCGGCGCGGTCAAGGCGGCCGTCAGCGAACTGCTGGAGCGGCGCGCCGACACGATGCTGGTGGGCGGCTGCGACGCCGAGAACACCATCTTCATGTACCTGTGCTTCAGCAAGACCCCGGCGCTGTCCAAGGCGGGCCGCATCCGCCCCTTCGACGACGACGCCGACGGCACCCTCATCGGCGAGGGCATCGGCATGCTGGCCCTGCGCCGCCTCTCCGACGCCGAACGGGACGGCAACCGCGTCTACGCGGTGCTGCGCGGCATCGGCGCCTCCTCCGACGGGCGCTTCAAGTCCATCTACGCGCCCCGCAAGGAGGGACAGGTCCTGGCCCTGGAGCGGGCCTACCAGGACGCCGACTGCTCGCCCGCCGACGTGGAGCTGTTCGAGGCGCACGGTACGGGGACGGCCGTGGGGGACGCCACCGAACTGTCGTCGCTCGCCGCGGTCATCAACGCCGCCACCGACGAGCGACAGTACGCGGCGGTCGGCAGCGTCAAGTCGCAGATCGGGCACACCAAGGCCGCCGCCGGCGCCGCCGGCATGATCAAGCTGGCGCTGGCCCTGCACCACAAGGTGCTGCCGCCCACCATCAACGTCGACCGGCCCAACTCCGCCGTCGACTTCGAGAACGGCCCCTTCTACGTCAACTCCCGCCTGCGTCCCTGGATCAAGACTCCGAAGCGGCCCCAACGTCTCGCCGCGGTGTCGTCGTTCGGGTTCGGCGGCACCAACTTCCACGTGGTGCTCGAGGAGTACGGGCAGGGCGAGGACCTGAAGGTCATGTTCCCCGTCGCCCGCGTGCACCTGTGGCACGCCCCCGACACCGACGCCCTGCTGCGGGCCCTGGAGTCCGGCGCCGCTCCCCAGGGCGGACCCGCCCCGCAGGACCACGCACGGGTGGCGTTCGCCGCCCGGAGCGACGAGGACGCGGCGGCGCTGCGCGAGCTGGCCGTCCGCGAGCTGCGGAAGCGGGCCGCCGAGACCGCCTGGTCCCACCCCAAGGGAGTGCACTTCCGTCGTACGTCCGCCGGTGCCGAGGAGATCGGCCGCGTCGGGGCGCTGTTCGCCGGACAGGGCAGCCAGTACGTCGAGCCGGGCCTGACCGCCGTCCTCGCGCTGCCGCCGCTGCGCGCCGCCTTCGACGACGCCAACCGGCCCTTCGCCGGCGAACTCCCGCTGTCCGCCGTCGCGTTCCCCCCGCCCGTCTTCGACGCCGCCGCGACCGCGGCGCAGGAGGACGCGCTGCGCGCCACCCGCTACGCCCAGCCCGCCATCGGGGCGCTCTCCGCCGGCCAGTTCCGCTACCTCACCGGCCTCGGCTTCGACCCGGCCGGCTGCCTCGGACACAGCTTCGGCGAGCTGACCGCCCTGTGGGCGGCCGGAGCCCTGGAGGACGACGCGTACTTCACCCTCGCCCGCGCCCGCGGCGCGGCGATGGCACCCCCGGCCGAAGGCGCCGAGGGTGCCGCGGGCACCGACGCCGGGGCCATGGCCGCGGTCAGCGCCCCGGAGGAGCGGGTCGCGCAGCTGCTCGCCGCCCTCCCCGACGGCACCGACCTGCGCGTGTGCAACCGCAACGCCTCGGACCAGATCGTCGTCGGGGGCGCCACCGCCGCCGTCGAGCAGCTGGTGGCGGCGGCGCAGGCCGCCGGGGTCAAGGCGTCCCGGCTGCCCGTCTCGGCCGCCTTCCACACCCCCTACGTCAGCCACGCCGTGGAGACCTTCCGCGCCGACGTCGACGCCGTCGGGGTGGGCGCGCCGCGCCGCGCCGTGTACGCCAACACCCGCGGCGCCTCCTACGGCGACGACACCGCAGCCAACGCCCGCATCCTCGCCGAACAGCTCCTCAACCCGGTGGACTTCGCCGCGCGGGTGGAGGAGATGTACGAGGCGGGGTACCGCACGTTCGTCGAGTTCGGGCCGAAGGGCGTCCTGACCCAGCTGGTGCGCCGCGTCCTGAAGGACCGCCCGCACACCGTGCTGGCCACCGACGCGGGCCCCGGCCGGGACGCGGACGTCGCGCTGAAGCAGACCGTCGCCCAGCTCGCCGTCCTCGGCCTGCCGCTGCGCACGGCGGACGACTACGTCGCGCCGCCGGTGGAGCGCGAGGCCGTCAAGGGCATGTCGATCCTGCTCAACGGCATCAACTACGTCTCCCCGCAGCGCAAGGCCGCCTACCGGGACGCCCTGGAGAACGGCTACCGGGTGCCTCAGGTGGTGACGGGCCCGGCCGGGGGACCGTCGGCCGGACCGGTCCCCGCGACGCCGTCCGTACCCGCCGCCGCGACACCGCTCGCCGCGACGACGCCGTCCGCGCCGGTCGTGCCCGCCGCCGTGAAGCCGTCCGCGCCGGTCGTGCCCGCCGGACCGTCCGCTCCCGTCGCTCCGTCCCGCGCCCCGGCAGCGCCCGTACCGGTGGGTGCCTCCGCCGGGTTCGCCCCCGGTGGCACCGCCGCCACCGCCACCGCCCTCGCCGTCCGGCCGGACACGTCAGCGGGGCGCGTGGCCGTCGCCTCCGCCCCCGTGGCGTCGCCCGCCCCGGTGGCCGCACCCGCTCCGCTTCCCGCCGCCGCCCATGTCGCCGCGCCGCTCGCGACCACCGCGCCCGCACCCCTCGCCCAGGAGGCCACATCCGTGGACAACGACCACCTGGCCGGCGTCATCGCCGACCACCTGGCGCTGCACGACGAGTACCTGAGCGGACAGCTGGACAGCGCCCAGCGTCTCGCCTCCCTGCTGGAACGCGCCTATGAACAGGGCAAGTTGCCGCAGGTGCTGTCCGGTGTGACCGCGGTGAAGGATCACAGCCTGGCCATCGGCCGCACCCACCTGCACGCCCACGAGATCCTCAGCCGCCTCGCCGGGCTGGAGAGGGGCGCGGTCTCCGCCGCCCCTGCCCCCGCCCCCGCCGCCGCGCCTTCCGTACCGGCGGCTCTGGCTCCCGCACCGGCGGCTCTTGCTCCCGCGCCCGCCGCCCCGGTGGCGCCCCAGCCGGTGACGGCGCCGCAGCCGGTGGCGATACCCGCCGCCGCGACGGCCGCCGCACTGCCCGCCCCCGCCCCGGTGCTGCCGACGGTGCCGCAGCAGGCCGGCGGCTCCACCGCCGCGGCCCCCGCGCCGACGGCCACGGCTCCCGCCCCGGCCCCTGTCCCCGCCGTCGCACCCGCCGCCGGTCCGTCCGCCGACGAGATCGCCGGGGCCCTCCTCGACGTCATCTCCGAGAAGACGGGTTATCCGGCGGAGATGCTGGAGCTCGGGATGGATGTGGAGGCGGATCTCGGGATCGACTCCATCAAGCGGGTGGAGATCATGGGTGTGTTGCACGAGCGGTTCGCCGC